>NZ_CALDDG010000037.1 GCF_937936435.1 uncultured Sulfuricurvum sp.
CACGTTTTTCAAGTTGAGTCGCAACGTTTTCTGCAACCAATTGTGCAGAAGCTTGTGCTTTTTTCTCTTCTTTGATGTTAACTGCTACCGGTTTACCGATAAGGTTTTGAAGAGATTCTTTGATTTTTTCAATGTCAGAACCTTTCTTACCGATGATGATACCCGGGCGAGCCGCAATGATTGTAACGCGAAGACGTTTCGCAGTACGCTCGATAACGATATTGCTCACACCTGCATAGTAGAGTTCTTTTTTCAAATATGTACGGATTTTATGATCTTCGCCCAATGAAACCGCAGCCGTTTTGAAGTTAGGGAACCAGCGTGATTCCCAGTTGCGGTTGATACCGAGACGAAGTCCGATAGGATTAACTTTATGACCCATAATTATTTACCCTCTACTTCTACCAAAATGTGTGCTGTCGGCTTGCGGATTCCAGAAGCGGTACCACGTGCACGTTGAGTGAAACGTTTAAGTACCGGACCGTTGTCCACGCGGCATGATGTGATAACACAATCTTCCGCTTCGTTGCCGCTGTTAGCAACTGCAGACGCAACCACTTTAGCGATGATTCTTGCCGCTTTATTCGGAGTAAACTCCAAAGCAGCCAATGCTTGCTCAGCATTCATACCTTGAACTTCGCGAGCGATCAAACGAGACTTAGTCGGAGATACGCGAACGAATTTTAATAGTGCTCTTGCCATATCTCTTCCTTATTTCCCGATTTTCTTTTGTACAGAACCTTTATGGCCCTTAAATGTACGAGTTGGTGCGAATTCACCTAGTTTGTATCCGATGTGGTTTTCCGTTACGAAAACCGGCACGAATTGACGGCCATTGTGAACGTTAAACGTCAATCCGATCATATCTGGCAAAATAACGCTGCGGCGTGACCAAGTTTTGATTGGTTTGTTGCTTTTCGTCTCTTTGGCAGCAATCACTTTTTTCATAAGGTGTCCGTCAACAAACGGTCCTTTTTTTACTGATCTAGCCATGATTAGCCTACCCTTTTAGCATTTGGTTTACGGCGAGTAATAATCAATTTATCACTTGCTTTCTTCTTACGTGTTTTAGCACCTTTAGTCGGTTTACCCCATGGAGTAACCGGGTGACGTCCTGAATTCGTTTTACCTTCACCACCACCATGCGGGTGATCGATAGGGTTCATCGCAGAACCACGCGTTTGAGGACGGATACCCATATGACGTGTACGACCTGCTTTACCGAAAACAACGTTGATGTACTCTTCGTTACCTACAGTACCGACAGTTGCCATACATTCGCCGAGAACGTAACGCATTTCGCTTGACGGAAGACGAAGAGAAACATATTTCCCCTCACGACCCATGATTTGCGCAGATGTTCCTGCAGAACGAACGATTTGTCCGCCTTTACCAGGTTTTAGCTCGATATTGTGAACCGTTGTCCCCACAGGGATGTTCATCAATTTCATCGCGTTACCCGCTTTAATATCCAGACCGCTCTCTGCAGCAGAGATAACGTCACCGACTACCAAACCTTTTGGTTGGAGGATGTAACGTTTGTCACCGTCTACATAGTTGATGAGAGCGATACGGCAGTTACGATACGGATCGTACTCGATTGCCGCAACCGTTCCGTTGATTCCGAACTTGTTACGTTTGAAATCGATAATACGGTAAAGCTTTTTAGCTCCCGCTTCTTTATGACGTGATGTGATACGACCGTTGTTGTTACGACCCGCTGCTGCAGGAAGTTTTACCAACAATGAACGAACAGACGCTTTTGCCGTGATATCCGAGTTGTCAACGTTTGTATAAAAACGTCGGCTCGGCGTAGTAGGTTTATAGGTTTTGATCGCCATATTACACCGCCAAACTATCGAGTTGTGCGCCTTCTGGCAATTTCACATAGAACTTTTTAAAGTCGTTTTGTTTGCCAGCAAGACCGCGGAAACGTTTTACTTTTCCGCTTTGGTTCAAAGAGTTAACACGAGCCGGAACAATTCCGAAATACTCTCTGAACACCTCTTTAAGAGCGTTCTTTGTCATACGTGGAGACGTTTGAACAACGATTACACCCTCTTCTTGAAGACCAAGGGTCTTCTCTGTATACAGGATTGATTTGATATCAGTAATATCTGCCATCTTAGCTCTCTTTAGTCAGATTTTCCCATACCGCTTTTTCGATAACTACCGAACGGTATGTCGCAGCCAAAAAGGCGTTGAGTTCATTTTCTTCTACAACATAGGTAGAAGCAATGTTGCGGAATGCAAGATAGGTATTCTCATCGAGAATCTTTTTCACCAACAATGCATCGCGTACGTTCAATTTGTCGAACAATACTTTCGCATCTTTTGTTTTACCGCTTGGAACTTCGATCGTATCAACGATGAACAATTTCCCAGCTGTTGCCAAAGCATCCAACGCACATTTAAGCGCCAGTTTCTTTTGCTTTTTATTGATTTTTTGATCGTAGTTACGACCAGTGTTCGGCCCGTGTGCAATCGCACCGCCAACAAAGATCGGTGAACGACGTGAACCGGCACGTGCGCCACCTTTACCTTTTTGAGCCCATGGTTTTTTACCACCACCGCTAATCATCGATCTTGTTTTAGACGATGCAGTATCCGCACGAAGACTCGCTTGATACGATTTAACGTACAAGTAGAGGTTATGTGGGTTGATACCGCTAAAGCTCTCTGGCAATGCTGCTTCTGAGGCTTTTTCGAATTTTTCGTTCAGTACAATCGCGCTCATTATTTAACAACCTTTACTCGACCTAGTGCACCGTTAGCGCCAGGGATTGAACCCACGACAACCAATACACCGTTTTCTGCGTCGTATGACATTACTTCATTTTTAACAGTAACTTGTTCGTTACCGTATTGACCTGACATTTTGCGCCCTTTTTGGACTTTACCCGGCCATTCACGGTTACCGATCGAACCGCTTGTACGGTGGAAACGGTGACCATGTGCGCCAGGTCCACCAGCAAAATTCCAGCGTTTCATAACACCGGTAAAACCGCGACCTTTTGTATTGAAAGACGCTTTAACTGTTTGTGCATTTGCCAAAGGAGCCATATCCAAATCACCCGCTTCAGTGTTAGCAACCGCCAACGTAGCGAATTTATTGAATTCAGCAGAAAGATTATATTTCTTTTGTTGACCTTCAATCGATTTGTTTTTTGCTTTACCTTCGCTGTATGCAACCAACGCTGTTCCGTCGTTCACTTCGCAAACTTTGATCTCTTTTACTTTTAAAAGAGTTACCACTTTACTCGGAACGCTAATCGTTCGGCTCATGCCGATTTTTTCTACAATGTATTCCACACCCACTCCTTACTTGTCCATAGAGCGAACTTCTACGTCCACTTCCGGAGCCAAGTCAAGCTTCATCAACGAATCAACAGTATCCGGCGTAGCCGATACGATATCGATCAAACGTGCGTGCATACGGATCTCAAATTGCTCACGAGAGTCTTTATTGACGTGCGGAGATTTAAGAACCGTATATTTACGAATCTTGGTTGGCAAAGGGATCGGTCCGCGGATTTCCGCACCCGTTCGCTTTACAGCTTCAACAATAGAGGCAACTGAACGATCAAGTACACGATGATCGTATGCTCTAAGTTTCAAACGAATTTTTTCCATAATGTTTTCCTTAGATAAAGAACTCGTCAGTCAATGCTGACTATATAAGGCGGCGAAATTATACTGAGATACCTCTCTAGGGTCAAGGATTTTAGGGGTAAAAAATGGATATTTATGTAATTTTACTTCCTTTTTAAAAGGAAATAATAGATTTTAAGGTATGATTCTAGACATGAACACTTTATTAGACGAGTATTATCGGTACGATTTACACAATCCCGGTTTTATAGAACGTAAGCAAACAATCAGTGAGGAGCATACCCTCGTTTGCGGCATCGCCCAATCCGGGAAAAGCTCTCTGATCAAACACTATCTGCTCGGCCATAAAAAAGCGACCTATCTCTACCTCGACTGCCGCGACGTGCGGTTGAACATCGATGAACTCAACCGTGCCCTGGAACCCTTCTGCCGGGAAAACAAAATCGCCATACTCGCACTCGACAATTATCGGGAAGAGATCGCTCTGTTTGAACTGGGGCAGATCCTTCTGACGAGCGAGATTTCCTTTGAGACCCCTTTCCAGACCCTGCGTCTGGATTTGCTCGATTATGAAGAATTCCTGGCTTTTGAAAACAAATACGACGACACCGCGCTCAACCATTTCTTTCAGCTCGGCGGATTTCCGGCCATGCACCGTATCCCGAGCGAAGAGCGGCTCTTGTATCTGCAAAAAATCCTAACACGTGCGCTGGAGCCGATCGAGTTCTCCATCCTGATGCAAGCGTCCAAGATGGTGACCCAAAAAGTCTCCGCATTCAATCTCTATGAACGGCTCAAAGGGGAACGAAAGATTTCCAAAGACAAACTCTATCTTCATCTTCAATCCCTATATGACCGAGGCTATCTCAAATCACTGGATAAGTTCAATCACCCCAGTGCCGTCAAGAAACTCTATCTGTGTGATATTGCCATCAAACAGGCGTTGACGCTGCAAAAACATTTCGGACGGGTATTTGAAAATCTGGTCTTTTCCGAACTCGATAAACACGGCGTCGAATGTTATTATGATGAGGGGATCGATTTTTATCTGCCGAGCAAGGCTCAAATCGTTCTGGCATCTCCGTTTGCCAATGAACATGCCCTCTTTAAAAAAGTAGAGGCACTGGAAGCGTTTATCGTCTCGAATCGTGTCAGGGAAGTAATCGCCGTAACAATGAATCTGGAGAGTACCCTTTCGCATCCGATATCGCGGATCGAGATGATCCCTTTCGCCCAATGGGCACTAGCTGATCAGGAGGAGACGACATGATGAATTTATGCGGAATCGATGAAGCCGGACGGGGGCCGCTGGCCGGACCTTTGTATATCGCGGGAGTGATCCTGAACGAGCCGATTGCGGGGCTGGGAGATTCGAAGAAACTAAGCGAGAAAAAACGGGAAGCCCTTTTCGACGAGATTCAAGCCAAAAGTCGGTTTCATATCAGTCGTTTCGATGCGGCACAGATCGATAAGTTAGGAATTTCGGCCTGCCTTGCGGCTGGACTGAGAGAGATCATGAGTATGATCGGTGAAGCCGATTATCTGTACGATGGCAACTCCACGTTCGGTGTCAGCGGTTTGAGAACACTGGTCAAAGCCGATGCGACCATTCCCGAAGTCAGTGCCGCTTCAATCCTCGCCAAAGTCTCGCGAGATCGGGAAATGGTCGAACTCGCACTCTTCTATCCCCAATACGGCTTTGAGGGGCACAAAGGGTACGGCAGTGCCGCCCATATCGAAGCGATCCGCCGATACGGGCATTGTGAAATCCATCGAAAAACATTTAAACTTAAAGCGCTTCAACCTACCCTTTTCTAAACTCAATACCCCTTTGCTAATTGTCAAAAAAGTGTCAAGAGAGTTCTAAAGAGCTATTGACACCTTTCTCCTAAACTGTGATTATCAAAACACAGGAGGCAGGTTATGAAATACCTCGCAATTGTCTTTATGTTCTCGATGTCGCTTATGGCGGCAACGAGCGAAGTCGTTCAATATATGAAAGAACTTGAAACTACGGCAAAAGCCGAAAATCGCGCTTTTAACGGATTTGACGCCGCTCGTGGCAAAGAGATCTTTACCTCTACCCATACCGGAAAACAGGGGAAACCGATGGCTTGCACCAGCTGCCATACCCTAAATCTGTCCAATCCCGGGAAAAACGCTCTCACCGGAAAAGTCATCGATCCGCTCTCACCGCGTGCAAATCCGCAACGTCTTACCAGCACCAAAGAGGTGACGAAATGGCTGCGACGCAACTTCGTCGATGTCTATAATAGAGAAGGGACGGCTCAAGAAAAAGGGGATGTACTCGCGTACATCATGAAAAACTAAAAAATAAAGGAATGACTATGAAAACTGTATTAAACCTATCGGTAGCGGCTCTTGTACTGGCGAGAAGTATTTATCTTTATGCCGGGGACGACTATGAAGAGCATGGGCATCATGTTTCTTCCGTTGCCGCAAAACCGATGACCCAGCGGGACAAATCAGCTATGGCGCTCTATACCAAAGAATGCGGGTCGTGCCATTTTGCCTATCAGCCCGAGTTTTTGCCTAAACGTTCGTGGGACAAGACAATGAATACGCTCGATAACCATTTCGGTACAAATGCGACACTTGATCCCGCCGATCACAAGACGATACAAGGCTATCTAACAACACATGCTTCCAAATCCGATCGTATGACGGGTATGGGGGGTGAAGTCGCTATCCGTATATCCGAAACGCCGAATTTCAAACGCGAGCACCGTGAAATACCTCAAAAAATGGTCACTCAGGCAGAAGTTAAAAGTTTTGCCAATTGCACGGCATGTCATACCAAAGCCGCCGGCGGGAGCTATCGGGAACGCGAAGTCCGTATTCCCAATTACGGCAGCTGGGAATAAAGGGCAAACCACAAAAGGAGATCATAATGAAACGGATATATGTCTGGACACTTCCCACACGGTTATTCCACTGGCTGTTTGTTTTGCTGATACTCGGAGCATGGATCGCCTCTTTGGAAGATCGTTGGCTTTCATCGCATGCGACGATCGGCAGTGCTCTTGGCCTATTGCTCGTATTTCGTGTGGTATGGGGAATCATAGGACCGAAATATTCCCGTTTCAGTGATTTTAATCTACGTCCGGATGCAGTGAAGGAATATCTGCTTACACTCTTTAACCCCTCTAAACATTATGCCGGTCATAATCCTGCCGCCAGCTATGTGATGATCGCGATGCTCTCCACCGTGGCACTTGCCATCATTACGGGAATGCTGGCGTACGGTATTCAGGAAAACAGAGGGCTGTTGGCATTTATGCATACAGGGCTCTTTGCTGAGATGGATTGGTTCGGTGAAATACACGAGTTTTTTGTCAACCTTTTATGGGTGTTGATCGCGGCACATGTCATGGGAGTATTGAGTGACAGAGTCTTGCATCAATCGGATCGTACCCTCAACTCGATGATCGACGGACATAAAAATGTTGACGGCGAGAATGCTGTATTGACGGGACCGCAAAAGATAGTTGCACTCATAGGAATCGGCGGCACGATAGCTCTGCTCATTTATACGCTCAGTGTACCGAACAATCCGCTCACTGCCGGATACAATCAAAAAATAGATTATGAAAAAGCCAATCCGGCTTTTGTAAACGAGTGCGGTTCATGCCATACCCTCTATCCTCCGACCCTTTTGCCCCAAGCATCGTGGAGGAAACTCATGGGGGATTTATCAAATCATTTCGGAGACGATGCTTCGCTTGATCCTGCCGATCATGCGTCTATTTTAGCCTATTTACTCGCGCATTCTGCCGAAAGCTCAACGCAGGAAATGTCGGTTAAGATGATGCAATCATTGCAAAATCGCGATATGATAGCAATTACCCAAACCCCGTTTTGGAAACGAACGCATAAAGATATTCCGGTTACGGTCTTTAAAAACGACACAGTCAAAAGTCGTGCCAACTGTAAAGCGTGTCATAACGATGTCGAACAGGGGATCATCGAAGACACCTCAATCAAACCTATATGAATAAGGAGAAGAGATGAAATGGTTTTTAATCTTGGCAACGGCTCTCTCCTTCGCCTTTGCCGATTCTTCTCATCATAGTGACAGTTCCCGCTTTCCGATGGATTTGCACGATTTGAAACTGACGCCGCAACAGCATAAAGCCGTCGAAAATGCGATGAAAGAGTATCAGCACTCTTATCGCCGTTATCGTCGGCAGGACAATACGTTGCAAGAAGAGCTCAACACGATATTTTTAAACCCCCGATTTGATCAGGCACTCTATCAGGCCAAAAGTGTAGAAGCTGAACGCACAGCGATTGAAATACGTACACAGCTTTTTTCCCGATTGCACGCGATACTGACTCCGGAACAGCGGGAACGCTTTATTCACCATCTGCAGGAGTGGGAAATTGAGTAAAAAAGTCCTTTTGATCGAAGACGACCTTACTTTATCGGAAATGATCGTCTCTTTTCTCAAAGCGTACGGATTTGATGCGCTCGGCTTTAGCGATCCAAAAGAAGCACTGGAAACGCTATTCTCGAAAAAAGAGTCTTTCGACATTGTCGTTTTGGACTTGATGCTCCCCGGAATGGACGGCTTCGATGTCGCCAAAATAATCAAAAGCCGCATCGACATCCCCATCATTATCTCATCGGCACGTACCGATATCGGCAATAAAATATACGGCTATGATTTGGGAGCCGATGATTATCTCGACAAGCCGTACGAACCCAGGGAGCTCGTCCTGCGTATCGACGCGGTGTTGCGGCGATACGGTCGGCAAAATACGTTTACCGTTTCGGATTTTACTATCGATGAGGCCAATAAATCGGTCATGATGGACGGCTATCCGATCGATTTGACCCGGATTGAATTCGATATCTTTTTACTGTTGCTGAAAAACCGCAACAAGAATCTTTCACGCGATCAGATCATCGGCTCGCTCGGGCTGGACGATGAGACCAAACACCGCACGATCGATATGCATATCAGCAATCTGCGCCAGAAAATCGGAGACGATGCGAAAGAACCCCGTTATATCAAATCGGTATGGGGCATCGGCTACAAATTTACAGGATAAGCATGTCAATTTTTACAAAAATCACCGTATTGTTTCTCATCAGCTTATCCCTGATGATCGGGATCAGTTATCAAATCGATAAAATCAATTCCCAAAAATACGAATCGCTCATTCTCCAAAAATATCTCCTCGACGGACGCAAGATCTTTACATGGATGGCAACGGCGTCGAATGATGAACTGAACCGTAAATTAAAAACCTTAAATCTGATTCAAACATCTGCCCAGCCTCCCCAACGATACCTCTTGCAACAACCCCACACTTTTGGAGTCTTTGAGATTTATGAAACGCACAGTGAAGAGTATCTTTTACATATACGCTATATCGACGATGATATCTATCTGCGCGATACGACTCTGCAAACAAATCAAAAAGAGCAATGGGTACTGAATGCCCTGGTCGCTGCCGACATCGCCGTGCTGATCATCATTTTCGCGATTATTCTCCGGATGCTCTCCCCGCTTCACTCCATTGCCGCAAGCATGCGCCGTTTCGCCTCCGGAGAGTATGACAGCCGCAGCCGTGTCCGATCTTCCGATGAGATCGGAGAGGTCTCCCAAACTTACAACGACATGGCGCAAACCATCGAAAATCTCATCCGCGCCCGGGAAGAGCTTCTGCGCGATGTCGGGCATGAACTGCGTACCCCGATTGCCAGAGGACTGTTTGCTATGGAGCAAATCGAATCTTCCGATGCTTCCGAAACTTTGAAACGGTCACTGCACGAACTCGATCAGCTGACCCAGACTCTTTTGGATATCGAAAAACTCCATGCGACCGATACGCTTCGCTACGAATCTTTCAGTGCCGAAACACTGCTTTTGAGCGCCCTCTCCAAACTTTGTCTCAATGACGAATCGGCGATCCGCATCGATATGCACGCCAATTTTACCGTACAGGGAGACTTGAATTATTTGTCTCTTGCATTAAAAAACCTGCTCGACAATGCATTGAAATACGCCGATCTTTTACCGGTCATCGTCGAAGTATCTCTTCATCATATCACCGTCGCCAATCACGCTGCAGCACTCCAAAAACCGTTTGAGAATCTGTTGGCCCCTTTTACCCGCGATGAACATTCCCGAACAACGCACGGATTCGGATTGGGCTTGAATATTGTCCATAAAATTCTCGATAAGCACGGATTTCAACTCTCATACGAGTATCATGAGGGATATCACCGTTTTTCGATTATCTTCCGGTCTGATCTTTTGACTTAAATCGCTTCGACCAAGTTGGTTTTAGAACCGCATCGTTATAATCACTCTAAAAAAGAGAATTCATGGTTTCACTGCCCCATATCGAAGCGGCTTTGGCCGCTATAGATGCCGAAATCAAGGCATTGCTATACAATCAATCACTTTCTTTGAGCGAAAAGGACGAGAAGATGCTTCCCCTCTTGCGCGAGAGCAAAGTACTTAAACAAACACATGAAGATTTATGCTATTTGCGTGATAATCCGCCAAGCAGTCCAAGCGGATGTAAAGCGGGACAATACAGAGAAGAGAAATAAAAAAATTTAGGGATTTAAAAGTATTTAAAGAAGGGACTCCCCCAGATACCTGCGGCACAAAGCACGCACAGGTGTGCTGCTGTATTCCTACCCTGACACGGTGTCTGAACGCACCCTTGCACAGGTCTAGAGGAGAGGTGGAATTATAGCCGTTTATAGCCTTAAATGCAAGATGGTGTTATAATTACCCTATGACTTATCTGATTACCGCCCTCGATGCCGAAGCCAGACCGCTGATAGAGTACTATCGTCTTAAACGCGATTATACTCTCCCGTTCACGTTATACCGCAGTGAAGAAATCGTCTTATTGGTGACCCAACCGGGCAAAACCAATGCGCTGATGGCGACAAGCGCACTTTTGGGACATATACTACCCAAAGCCGAAGACATTCTGATTAATATAGGAATTTGCGGAGCTCCCGAAGAATATCCGATCGGCGAAGCCCTGCTTATCCATAAAATTATCGATAACGGGCGCTCTTTTTATCCCGATATTTTATATCCTTACCCCTATCGAGAAGCGACTCTCCTATCCCTCGAGGCAGCACAAGATTCGATGCTGGAATCACCCGTCGATATGGAAAGTTCTGCCGTCTTTCGCGCCGCTTCCAAGTTCTTTCCTCTCCATCGGATTGCCTTTCTAAAAATTGTCTCCGATCATTTCAAACCGGATACCGTCACCAAAGAAAAAGTGATCGAATCATTGCGCAGCCACCGAAAAACACTCGATATCCTGATCGATTCACTGAAACATGTTACCGATACGAAACCCCTCTTTACCGCCGAAGAATTCAAAGAAATCAATGATTTCAAATCCCATTTTACCGTTTCACAGGGAACTATACTCGAAGAGGCCCTCTGTTATTTTCGGCTTAGATATCCAACCCTTCCTCTGCCGTTTCCAGAGGAAGAGATCCCACACTCCAAACGCGAAAGGAGTGAACTGCTTGAACGCTTTACCGCAACCCTCGTCTCCTAAAATGTTTTCACATCTTTACATTGAGAAAAAAATTCTTGAACACCCTCAGACCCAAAAAATCATGGAAAAGTTTGACCGATCTCAAATCATTCTAATCGATCATTACAAAGAAGTCTTCAATCGATCCGGTCAAAGCTTTGCAGCCCAAAGCCATTCCAAAAAACTGATCCTTGCCCATAAAGAAGGAAAATTTTTGCATGTAGGAAGCCAGTATAGCGACGGGTTCGGCCATGAACAGTTCTTTTATGCTTCGAGCGTCATGGGATGTCTGTACGACTGCGATTATTGCTACTTGCAGGGGCTCTATCCCTCCGCTAACACTGTGTTATTTATCAACCTCGAAGATGCGTTCCGGGAACTTCTCCCACATTTGGAGAGAACTACGCTAGTAGCGACGTCATACGATACCGATACGATGGCTATCGAGTCGCTAACATCTCAAACACGCCAATGGATCGAATTTGCCGAAAAGCACCCTTCCCTGCATCTGGAGATCCGCACCAAAAGTGCCAATTACAAGCCTCTGTTAAAACTCTCACCCAATCCCAACATTACTCTGGCATGGACCCTTTCGCCGCAATCGATCATTGATCGGTACGAACACGATGCTCCATCGCTGGAGAAACGGCTGAATGCGATCAGTGAAGTGATCTTTGCAGGGTGGAACGTCCGTATCTGCATCGATCCCGTTATTTATACCGGAAAATTCGAGACGCTTTACAAAGAGCTGATCGATACCCTCTTTCTGAAAATCGATCCCTCAGCGATCTCCCAGCTTACCTTGGGAAGTTTTCGGATGAGTACGTCCCATCTGCGCTCACTCAAAAAACTTCGCCGAAGCGACGTAGCCTTTTATCCTTATGCAGTACGTGATGATATGGTCACCTATCCCGAGACAATCGAATCGCATATTCTAGAGACTTTGCTATCATACGCTCATCACTACATCGACGAGACAAGGATACGAACATGGCAACGGCAATCGTAACAGGCAGCAGCAGCGGTATCGGCGAAGCGATCGCCCGCATGCTGTTAGACGAAGGATATGAAGTTGTCGGCCTAAGCCGTCGCAGAGGGGAAATACAGCACTCCAATTTTCAGCATTGCCCCTGTGATTTAAGCGATCAAAAAGAGATCGAAAATCTTAGAACATCTCTGTTAGCTAATCACGATCTTGAACTTTTAGTCAATGCCGCCGGATTCGGACGGTTTGAACCGCATGAAGAATTGAGTATGAAAACGATCCAAGAGATGATTTCTCTCAATCTCACCGCTCCGATCGTCTTGAGCAATCTTTTGCTTCGCTCGCTCAAAGAGAACAAAGGGACGATTATCAATATCACCTCGATCGAAGCAACCCGATCTTCTAAGTTTTCCGCTCTCTATAGTGCAACCAAAGCGGGATTGCGGACATTCGGGCAAAGCCTTTTCGAAGAGGTTCGAAACCACGGGGTAGGCGTCGTCACCCTCAACCCCGACATGACCGATACGCCGTTCTTCGACACCCTCCGTTTCGGCGTCGGTACTGAACACGACACCCGTTTACTCAGCAGCGACATCGCCGATGCGATACGAAATCTACTCTCTATGCGTGATGGGCTCAGCGTCACAGAACTCACCATTCGTCCCCAACGGTTTGCCATTACCAAAAAACGGTAGTGGTATCTTTTTTGCTTGTCCTTTTCCAGTATCTAACAGAATTAAAACTTAACTTCATTTAGCCGATAGTAGTTGTAAGTTTAATCAATTGATAGTACAGTAAAAGGATTTACCATGGCAGTCAGTTCACTCGGTGCCGGTTCAGGGGTACTAACACAAAGCGTTATCGATCAGCTCAAGGCAGCTGACACGGCGTCGATCATAACTCCGATTGAAACAAAAATCACTTTGCAGCAGCAAAAAGGACAGGCGCTTTCCCTTTTAACCAGCCTTTTCACAACATTTCAAAGCAGTGTCAGTGCATTAAATGACAGTGCCATTTATCAAAAACGAACCGTTAGCGGCAACGTGGAAAACGAAGTGAGCGTTACAGCCGATGCCGGGGTTGCCGTACAGTCATTTTCCATTTCCGATACCCAATTAGCCAAAAAAAGCGTTATTGAATCCGGACGATTTTCATCAACCAGCAGTTATATCTCTAACGGAAGCGGGACGATGTCCATCGGCATCGACGGAACGACGTATAATATCGACTACACTTCATCGACAACGCTTGCCGATCTCGTTACGGCTATCAACGATAAAGCCGGAAGCGACCTGAAAGCTTCCACGCTGCAAGTCGGAACCAATGACTATCGACTCATATTGACATCTAATGAAACCGGTGCATCCCAGGCGATTACCCTCAGCGACTCGGCAAACGGAAGTCTGGACTATGCTCTGTACAAACAACAAGACACTATCGGAAGCGGACTTTTTACTTCGGCGACATCATCGGTTTTGTCCAGTCCCGTAACCCAATCCACTAAACTTTCCCTCTCTCAGGCACTGAGCGACGGAGGGGTTTCGATCGAAATCGACGGGGTACAATATAGTACCGCTTTTGATACCGATCATGCTACCACTCTGGCTAACTTTAAAGATGCCATCGATGCGAGCGGCCTGTATACTGCGACAATCAGCGGTAACGATATCACGATCACTGCCAATACCGCAGGGGCAAACTACACCATTACCTCCCCATTTTCTACTACCGATTCTTCCGCCAGTGTATCTACAACCGATACGACACCTACCGTATCGGGAACATACGACATCACGATGAACGGCACAACCTACAATGTAGCATACGATCAAAATACGACGTTAGACAGCTTGGTTAATAGCATCAATTCGACGGTCGGAAGCAATGTCGCTTCGATCAAACAGGTCGGCAGTTCGTATCAGTTAGTGATCGAATCAACAGCGGAAGGAGACGATTCTACGTTTTCCGTTTCCGATTCAGGCGGCTATTTGAGCTCTAAACTCACAACCGGAGTTACAAACTATACACCCGGAGCCGAAGTCCAACAGGCGCAAGACGCTTCGTTCAAGTACAATGGGATTACGGTCACGCGAAGCAGCAATGAAATCACCGATATTATCAGCGGGGTTACAATTAACCTCTTAAAAGACGGCAGCAGTGCCAATATTGATATTGCCCAAGACGTCGATTCGATCTCAACCGAGATGAGTACGCTGGTCGACAGCTATAATTCACTGATTTCACAACTGACCAGTATGACGACAGCCGATACCGAAGCCGGAACCGTAGGTGTCTTTAACGGAGACAGCTCCATCACCAGTATCAGCCGTGATATCACACGGTTGTTCACTTCGATCAATAATGACGGCTATTCACTCGCTCAATTCGGAATCGATTTATCTGAAAAAGGGACTATGAGTTTCAATTCCGCGACATTTAAAACGAAATTCAATGAAGATACCACCCTCTCCGAACAATTTTTCAGCGGTCTGACAACCTATGATGACAACGGCAACGTTGCCTCTCAAAAAGACGGTATTTTCACTCAACTCAATGCTCTTACTACCCGTTATTTAGGAAGTTATGGCAGTGATGGTATTCTGGATAATTTAACCACTGCATCATCCGATGCGGTCACATCATTAGCTACCGATAAAACCAAAGCCCAAGCGCTTCTGGATGCACGTTACGAAACGATGACCGCCCGATTCGTCGAATACGATTCGATTATGACAAAACTTACGAGCCAATTTTCATCACTGCAAATGCAAATCGATGCAATGGCATCAGGTGGTTAAACAGCGATCCTTTAACATAAATTATGATACTCTAAAATTATTATTTGACAGACAGGGGCGTATGAATGCTTGATGGTAAAAATATCTTAATCACCGGTGGTACCGGAAGTTTCGGAAAACAATTTACCAAAACCATTCTCAAACGCTACAAGCCCAATAAAATCATCATCTACTCCCGTGACGAACTCAAACAATACGAAATGGCGCAACGTTTTAACGATAAATGTATGCGTTATTTTATCGGCGATGTCCGCGATAAAGAGCGGCTGCTCAAAGCCATGAACGGGGTCGATTACGTCGTCCATGCCGCAGCACTCAAACATGTTCCTATCGCAGAGTACAATCCGATGGAATGTATCAAAACCAATATCAACGGTGCGCAAAACGTCATCGACGCGGCTATTGCTCACAAAATTCATAAAGTGATCGCTCTTTCCACGGATAAAGCGGCCAATCCTATCAATCTTTACGGTGCTACAAAACTCGCATCCGATAAACTTTTCGTCGCCGCCAACAACATTACCGGAGACAAACCCATACAATTTTCCGTCGTGCGCTATGGGAACGTTATGGGTTCCCGCGGCTCTGTTATCCCTTTCTTCCAAAAACTGATCAACGAAGGAACCGATACCCTTCCGATTACGGATGAGAGAATGACACGTTTTTGGATCACCCTGCAAGAAGGGGTTGATTTTGTCCTTAAAAATTTTGAACGGATGCAAGGAGGGGAAATTTTCGTCCCTAAAATCCCCTCAATGAAAGTGATCGACGTCGCCAAAACCATAGCTCCTGCACTCAACCATGCCATCATCGGTATCCGTCCGGGTGAAAAGATGCATGAAGTTATGTGCCCGGAAGACGACTCCCATCTGACGATCGAATTTGAGGACCACTTTGTGATTCAGCCTACGATTCAGTTTTCCCACAAACCGAATTATTTTTTTAACGGATTAGGAGAAAGCGGAACTGCCGTCCCTTACGGATTTGAGTACCGATCCGATAAAAACACTCAATGGCTTTCACCGGAAGCCTTGCTGGCAAAAATCGAACTGACCAAAGACGAAGAGAAATAATTGCGATGCTCCCTTATTCGACTCAGCTGATTGACGAAGAAGATATCAACGCTGTTATAGAGATACTCAGAAGCTCCCATCTGACACAAGGTCCCAAAGTCGAAGCATTTGAAAATGCAATAGCGGACTATGTCAATGCTCAGAACTGTGTCGTATTTAACTCTGCCACTTCAGCATTACACGCCGCGTACAGTGTATGCGGAATCACGCAAAACGATGAAGTCGTCACTACTCCCATCAGTTTTGTCGCAACTTCCAATATGATAATAGCATTGGGAGGAAAACCGGTTTTTTGCGATGTCAAATATGATGGCAATATTGATGAAACCCGCATAGAAGAGCTCATAACCTCCCATACCAAAGCGATTGTTCCGGTCGATTTCGCCGGCAAACCCGTAGCAATCGATGCCATCAATGCTCTGGCAAAAAAGCATCGTCTTCTGGTAATCGAAGACGCGTCTCATGCACTTGGAAGTTCTGTCGGAACGAGAAAAATCGGTTCAAATGCCGATATGACGATCTTTAGTTTTCATGCAATCAAACCTATTACCACAGGAGAAGGGGGTGCGGTTGTTACAAACGATGCAGAGTTTGCCCGCAAACTTCGTCTCTTCCGATCGCACGGTATTATCAAAAAACAGCTGTGGAATTCAGATATGGTAAGTCTGGGACACAATTATCGCATGAGCGAATTTGCGGCGGCATTAGGGCTTTCCCAACTGCATAAGCTTGAAAAATTTATCGATACACGTGAGCAAATCGCCCGCTATTATGATACCCGTTTTTCCGAACACAAACTTTTTTCCACTCTCTCTATCGATTCCTCGGAACGAAGTGCCAGACACCTCTATCCTCTTTTATTGAATCCGGAGCTTCACTGTGTCAAAGAAGATATTTTTACGGAACTTCACGAAAAGGGGATCGGTGTGCAAGTACACTACAAACCGATTTATCAAAACAGTTTTTATAAAGAGCATTACGGCGAAATCCGTTTACCGAATGCCGAACATTTCTACCGCAGCGAGCTCTCCATCCCCTGCCATCAAAAAATGACGCTGGAAGATGCCTGCATGGTCGCCGATACCGTTTTGGACATGATGGAAAAGTATGCCTATCGAGGATGCACATTCTAATGCGTGTCGCCATCATTCCCGCCCGAGGCGGCAGCAAACGGATACCGCGTAAAAACATCAAACTTTTCCACGGAAAACCGATGATTGCCTACGCCATCCAAACAGCCCATTCCTCGAATCTGTTTGATAAAATCATCGTCAGTACCGACGATCAGGAGATCGCCGATATAGCCTGCTCATACGATGCAGAAATACCATTTTTGCGGCCGAAAGAGTTGAGCGATGATTACACCGGTACGACAGCGGTCGTTGCTCATGCCTTGGAGGAACTTGCATCCAAAGGGGTCCATCCCGATTATGCCTGCTGCATCTATGCAACCGTCCCTTTTCTCTCACCGGCTTCTTTAATCCATGGCTATGAAACGCTCGTCCACACCGATTCGGAATTTTCTTTTTCGGTCACGACATTTCCCTATCCGATATTTCGTGCTTTAAAAAAAGAAGAGGACGGAGTCGCCATGGTATGGCCCGAATTTGCTTCCACACGAAGTCAGGACCTCATCGAGACCTACCATGATGCGGGGCAGTTTTACTGGGGAAAAACCGAATCATGGCGTGAGCAAAAAAAGATATTTGCCCCTTACAGCGCTCCGATTATTCTGCCTCGTCATCTGGTTCAGGATATCGATACCCCCGAAGATTGGATCAGAGCCGAATTTATGTACAAAGCTCTCCATTCATGAAAACGCTGATCCGCGCCGACAGCTCCGGATCGATCGGAGTGGGGCATATCATGCGCGATATCGTTCTGGCTCAAAGGCTGGAGGGTGAAATTGCCTTTGCCTGTATCCCTTTAGAGGGAAATATCATCAATCAAATCCCCTATCCCGTACATACGCTGATGAGCAACGATCCCTATGAACTGATCGAACTGATCCGCATGAACCGTTATGAACGCCTTGTCTTCGATCATTACGGTATCGACCGAAACTTTGAAAAAAAAGTCAAAGACGCCACAGGAATAGAGATCATGGTTCTCGATGATACCTATGAAAAGCACCATTGCGATATTTTGCTGAACCATAACATTAGCGCAAAACCTCAAAAATATAACTCTTTAGTCCCCGAGGGGTGCACCTTGCTCTGCGGGAAAGAGCATACCCTGATACGGCCTGAATTCATACAGGAAAAATCGGTCGTTCGTGAAAAAAAATACGATCTCTTAATCGCGATGGGGGGAGCGGATACCGCCAATAAAATACTCGAAATACTCCCGAGCACGGAAAATCTTTCCGTCGCGGTTATCACAACAACGGCAAATTTCCATCTGCCGCAACTGCAAACGTATGCGCAAACCCATCCTCATGTTCACCTTTTTATTAACACCTCCGATGTCGCCAGAATCATGAACGAAAGCAAAGAAGCGATCTTAACCCCGAGTGGAATCGTTCATGAAGCTCTCTTTATGGGGCTTCCGTTCAAAGCGATTCAAACCGCCCGCAATCAGGACGATATGGTTGAATATTTAAAGACAAACGGCTATACCGTTTTGGAGAGTATCAGATGAAGATAGGGGATTTTGATTTTAACGAGGGGAAAACCTTTATCATCGCCGAGCTCTCCGCCAATCATAACCAAGATTTCAATCTTGCCAAAGAGGCGGTGAGACTCGCCTTCGAAGCGGGTGCCGATGCGATCAAACTCCAAACCTATACCGCCGATTCATTGACTATCGATGTCAAAGAAGAGCGTTTCAAGGCAGGACATTTATGGAGCAGCGAATACCTCTATGATTTGTACCAAAGGGCGCATATGCCGCTGGAGTGGCATGCTCCGCTGCAAGCGTATGCCAAAGAGCTTGGGATCATCCTCTTCTCCTCCGCATTTGACCTCTCCGGCGCCGATCTGCTCAAATCGCTCGACATGCCCGCTTATAAAATTGCCAGCTTTGAAATCACCGACATCCCCCTCATCGAGCATGTCGCGGCGTTTGGAAAACCGATTCTCATCTCTACGGGAATCGCCAACGAAGAGGATATACACCGTGCAATCACAGCGTGCCGAAACGTCGGGAATGATCAAATCGCACTCCTCAAATGCACCAGTTCCTACCCCGCTCCGCCTGAGTCGATGAATCTCTCGACGATCCCCGATATGGCGCAAAAGTACGGCGTTACAGTCGGGCTATCCGATCATACGCTGGGATTGGAAGCCTGCATTGCGGCAGTTTCCCTCGGTGCACGTATCCTCGAAAAACACTTCACTCCCGATCCGAGCGTCCCCTCCGCAGATCAGGCATTCTCACTCAACCCCGACGAGCTTAAAGCGCTGGTTCACAGTATCCGAAACGTCGAAAAGATGATCGGAAAACCTGATTATCTCGGCGGGAACAAAAAATTTGCCCGAAGCCTCTTCTCCATCAAAGATATCGCAACAGGAGAGCCTTTCACGACAGAAAATGTCCGCAGTATCCGCCCTGGAGACGGGCTGCATCCGCGCCATATGAAAACCCTCTTGCAGGCGTATGCGACCACCGACATCAAACGGGGAACACCGTTAGATACGACGATGGTCTCTGTAGAGCTGATATGATAATACTTAAAAACTATTGCGATTTATCGCCGCAAGAGCATCACGCACTGTTAACGATTCGCAACCTTGAGAGCATACGCAACACCTCGGGCAATAGAGAGACAATCGATTTTCAACACCATCTGGAGTGGATCGAATCGCTCAAACATTCCAATCAAAAATTCTACTATGCCGTCGTTGAAAACGATACCCTCCGAGGGGGTCTCCACCTCATCCGCGACGATGATCATGGCGTTACATGGGGGATTTTTTTCGATCCGAAAACACCTTTGGGGCTTATTGCTTCGGTTACCCTCTATTTTATCGACCGATGCTTTGAGTCTCTTGGGTTGCAGACTCTCAGATCTTTGATCCGAACCGAAAATACAGGTGCCATCGCTTTCAACCGTCAACTCGGATTTAAACCTCTGGAGGAAAACGACGATTTTGTCCTCATGGAATTGGATAAACTGGGTTGGAACGCTCAAAAAGAGAAAAAAATCCTCAAAAACATCCTACAATACGCCGCACATTACCCCATCCAACCGGAGAGTTTATGAAAGAAACTATTTATGAAATCATCGCTTCCACTGTTCGTGAGATGGGCGAAGAGTTGGGCAATGAAACCTTGCAAAACGTGAACGAAGAGACAAAGCTTTTCGGAAATGGCGGTGCGCTCGATAGTCTCGCTCTCGTTTCTCTGATCGCCGATATCGAAGATAAAATTGACGATACGTTTAATCGTTCCGTCGTACTCGCCGATGAGAGGGCAATGAGCCAGCGCACATCCCCGTTTCGCAATGTCGGAACACTATGCCACTATGTCGAAAAGCTCCTCAATGACTAAAGTGATCCTCATCACCGGAACCCGCAAAGGGATCGGAGAAGCGTTAGCGCGCCATTATCTCGCTTTGGGTCACACCGTTATCGGATGCTCGCGAGAAGATGGGAGCATCACTCATGATGCCTATCGCCATTTTTGCCTCGACGTCACCGATGAAACTGCCGTCGTTTCGATGGTGCGAAGCGTCAAAAAAGAGTTTGGAAAACTCGATGTTCTCATCAACAATGCCGGAATCGCCTCAATGAACCACTTCCTCACTACCCCCCTCTCCACAATGGAGAGAGTGTTGCGGGTGAACGTTTTGGGGACGGCGCTCATGATGCGCGAATGCGGAAAAGTGATGATGAAACAAGAGCGGGGGCGGATTATCAATTTTACCACCGTAGCCTCACCGCTCCATCTGGAAGGGGAAGCGATCTACGCCAGTGCCAAAGCGGCGATCGAAAACCTCACCCAAACCACCGCCAAAGAGCTCTCAATCTACGGTATTACGGTCAATGCGATCGGTCCGACCCCGATCCGAACCGATCTGATCAAAGCGATACCCCAAGAGAAAATCGATGCTCTGATCGAGAAACAAACCCTCAAACGACTCGGGACATTTGACGATATTACCCATGTGACCGATTTTTTTATCGATGAAAAAAGCGACTTTCTTACCGGCCAGATTCTCTATCTGGGCGGGGTCAGCCGATAGGGGAAACGTATGGAGTGGATGGACTTTAGCGCATTCGGCGATAAAACCAGTGTTATCGACGGGGAGAGAGTTTATACCTACAACGACCTTTCCAACGCGCTCTTAGAACTCCATAACACCCTTATAACAGCTATAACACCGGGGGAAGTAGTTGCGATCCTCTCAGACTACTCCTTTGAGTCGGTTGCTCTGTTTTTGGCACTCATGCACAATCGCAATATTATCGTCCCGATCACCACTACGATCGAGAGCGAAATCGATGAAAAACTGAGTGAATCGTATGCCGACAAAGCGATCCGGATCGAAGGGGGAGAATGCCGAATTCTCGAACGTCATGAGACCAAACAACATCCGATGATCGAAACCCTTCGCTCACGCAATCACAGCGGCTTGGTTCTCTTTAGCAGCGGCAGTACCGGAAAGCCCAAAGCGATGATTCACGATCTCGATACCCTCGCCCAAAGCTACAACGGCAAAAAGCCCAAATCGATGAATCTGCTCCTCTTTTTGATGTTCGATCATATCGGGGGGCTCAATACCCTCCTCAACATCCTCTCGATGGGCTCTACGATGGTGATCCCCTCGTCGCGCAACGTCGAGGAGATTTGCCACCTGATAGAAAAATACGCCATTGCGGTTCTTCCCGCATCCCCCACCTTTTTAAATCTGATGATGATCGCCGATGCGCCCCATCGTTTCGATCTCTCCAGTTTGCGTATGATTACCTATGGCACCGAAGCGATGAGCGATTCGCTGCTGGAGCGTCTGAAACCTGCCTTTCCTCGGGTCAAATTTTTGCAAACCTTCGGTACCAGCGAGACCGGAATCGCCACTACCAGTTCCCTATCCTCCAACTCCACCTTTATGAAAATAGACGACCCCGATCTGGAGTACCGGATTGTTGAGGGTGAGCTGTGGCTTCGGAGCCATACCCAGATCCTCGGCTATCTCAACGCCTCGATGGAGAGTTTCACCGAGGATGGATGGTTCAAAACGGGCGACCTTGTCGAAGAGGGGGACAACGGATACCTGCGGATTGTAGGACGAAGCAAAGAGGTGATCAACGTCGGTGGGGAAAAAGTCCTCCCGATCGAAGTGGAATCGGTTTTGATGCAGATGTCCCAAATTGATGATGTTCTCATTTACGCCATGCCTAATGCCATCACCGGACAAAGCGTCGCCGCCGAAGTGGTTCTCCACAACGCCGAGGATACAGAGGGGATCAAAAAAACAATCCGGCAGTTTTGCAAGGATAAACTCGATTCCTACAAAATCCCAACCCATGTCAAAGTGGTCGACCGTACCAATTTTAGCGAACGGTTTAAAAAAATGAGGCTGGGACATCAATGAACACAAAAAATATCGCCGTCATTTTATCAGGAGGGAGCGGAACCCGCTTCGGAGCCGAAAAACCAAAACAATATCTCCATTTAGCCGGACGTATGATTATCGAATACACCGTAGAAGTCTTTCAAAATCATCCGCTGATCGACGAAATCTGCATTATTGCCGATCCCGAATTTCACGATACGCTACAAACCCTCTGTTCCAAAAACCATTATGATAAAGCGCGCCGTATTATCCGCGGAGGAGCACAACGGAGCGATTCAAGCTTTGCAGCCATCACCGAATATGGAGAATCCGATTCCGACGTAAACCTTATATTTCACGATGCCGTCAGACCGTTTGTATCACAATCCATCATCAGTGCGACTATTGCCGCTCTGGAAAAATATTCTGCCGTCGACGTCGCCATTCCTTCAGCCGATACGATCATCCAAATCGATCCTGAAGACGATACTATCGACAACATCCCTGTTCGGAGTATTCTTCGCAGAGGTCAAACGCCTCAGGCATTTGCATTATCGACCATCAAGAAAGCTCATCTCTCCCTCCAAACCGATCTCCATCCGATCAGCGTAACCGATGATTGCGGACTGGTCAAACACTATCTTCCCGATACGCCTGTCTATGTCGTCCCGGGAGAAGAGAGAAATATAAAAATCACCTATCCGGAAGACCTCCTCTTTGCCGAAAAACTGATCCAACTCAACAGTCGTCAACTGACCTCCGATCAGGGCTTATCCCTACTGAAAGATCAAATCATCGTCATCTACGGCGGTAACAGCGGTATCGGCAAAGAGATCGCCGTTTTGGGTTCCGAGGCGGGGGCTATCTGTCTTTCATTCAGCCGCAGCAACGGCGTCGATTTGCAAAACGCTTCCGACATCCAGAGCAGTCTCGATCAGGTGGTCGAACGCTATGGAAGAATTGACCATATCATTAACTGTGCCGCACTTTTAAACCAGCACCGACTGGATCAGACGGATGAAACGGTAATCGAAGAGATGATCCGGACAAACTTTACCGGAACGACGTTCCTCTGCAAATACGGTTTTCATTATCTTCGACAGTCACAAGGTTCACTGACACTTTTCACTTCCAGTTCATATACCCAAGGTCGTCCTTTTTATGCTTTGTACAGTTCTACCAAAGCAGCTATCGTCAATCTGACCCAGGCACTTTCGCAAGAGTGGCAATCGGAGAATGTCAGGATCAATGCCATCAACCCCGCACGCACTAAAACTCCGATGAGAACTCAAAACTTCGGAGAAGAACCTGAGGACACCCTGCTCGATGCCAAATATGTCGCACGTAAAACACTGCAAAGCCTATTAAGCAATTACTCCGGTCTAATCATCGACATTAAAAAGGGACTCGATGGATAGATTCTCCGGCAAAAGGGTCCGAATCGCCCCTAAAACGGCAATGAGCATTGCATTCAAAGACTATCTTTTGAAAAACATTACCTGCACGTTCGAAGGTTTTGTTGACAAAGTCAAAGAAGATGCCGATGTCGTACGGATAGAGTCTGTCGATCCCGACACCGTTGATGCGGTCATTATTCTCAGTCCGAATCACTTTCACAAAATATACGAAGAATATTGCACGCGCATCCCACCGTCCAAACTCTATCTCGTCCATATTAAAGACAAAACGTACTCTCTAACCCAATCAATCGAACCTCTCAGAGAAAGCGCCATTGAACGCTATTCCAAACATTATGACGAATCGGGCGCCAAACGGACGGGAACAGTCTTCATCAGCAAAGGATTCATCGGAGGAAACAACAAGTATTTCTATCTCTACTGCATCCGAAACAACATTACCGCAGTGATGATTACCGACAATATTGAGCAACTTCAAGAACTGCGTTCCCATGGTTTACCATGTGCAGATCTCACTACTCCCGCAGGGGAACGACTTATTGCAGAGGCAAAAACGCTTATCTTCGACCAAGGCAATTACACCTACTTTTATATCAGCCCAAATCAAACCACGGTTCAGCTCTGGCACGGTGTCGGGCTCAAAAAAATGGCACCGCATACTCACATTACGTATGACTATTTTGTTTCAACGTCCACGTGGACTAACGAAACCAATTTCAAACATATTTTTAAAGCAAAACAGTTTTTAGACTACGGCTATCCGAGAAATGATTTTCTACTCCAAAAAGATGACGATCCGTTGGATTTATTGTTTTGCGATCGGGATATTTACGACGCAGTACGGAACCAAACGTATACCAAAACGATACTCTATATGCCGACGACCCGTGAATATATCTTCACCGACTCTGCCGCTCATTGCGACGAGCCTTTGCTTCCTCTAGATTTTAAGTTGCTCAACGAAACGCTTTGCTCGCTGAATATGCTGTTTATCGTCAAACTTCACCCTTTTGTGATGGAACAATTGGGCAATACCCTGCAACAAGAGAATCTAAGCCATATTGTTTTTTATCCGCCGCAAAGCGATGTCTATCCTATTTTAAAACATAGCAATATTCTCATCAGCGATTACTCTTCCGTCATATATGATTTTCTTCTTTTGGACAGACCTATTATCCTGTTCAATTATGATAAAAAACAGTATGAACATACTATGGAAAATTTTTTATTCGATTATGACCGCTATACGCCCGGTATCGAAATTGAAAACGGTTCTGATTTAATCGACTTATTGAAACATTCGACAGAAAACGTCTCTCTCTCACACAGACAATGTGCGCTAAAAAGACTCTTTCTCTCATCAAAACGACAATCAAGTTCGGAATTACTCAGTCAACTTCTCATTTCCGGAGATACGCAATGACCCCCGTGATCGTTCCGGTTTTTAAAAACGTTCAAAAGAACTTGGCTCTAAACATTCTCTCTCCGACCGAGATTAAAATGCTCGATTTACTTTCGTGGTGCCCTGATTTTAAAGGTATCATCTATTGCGCTGCAGAAAAAAAATTGTATCGAGTATGTTTCTCAAACACCGTTACCTACCGTGTTTCTACGCTCGAGGCGGCTTCAGCCGATACCGATACTCTCCGTTATTTAGCACCGCTGACTCTCGTCTCGCAGCTTGAGCAAAACAACACGATTATCTTTTTTGATCTTATCTATCCGATTGAAAAACTCTACTCCGACCAGGGGCTCTACTCGTATTACGTTCGTTTGATGCAAACCCCGTTTCCGGTATCTTCGTTTTATTTTCAATCGGAAAGAATCTTTTCCTACGTTGCAGGAATGAATGCGGATAAATCATCTTTCTTTTCGCGCTGCATCATCGATGAACCCGCCTGGATACCGAAGCTCGATCATGAAACGCTCTTTGCTTTGAAACAGCACAAACTTTCTTTGTCGTCACAATATACCCCGTTCACTATTGTATGGGGCGGCGCATTATACGATTGGTACGATCCTTTTTCTCTCATCGAAACGGTTTGCCGTTTATATCGCGAGGGGTATTCCGTTAGATTGATTTTTCCGATTTTAAACCGGTTCGATCACTCTCAGGCACACTTAAACAACCGGCTGCTCGATGAGATAAAACGTCTCGACCCCGAGGGTTCCATTATCAGTATTCGATCGCAGACATGGCTCAATGCCGATGAATATCATACCCTGATACGCCAAGCGCATTTAGGCGTTACAACGCTCAAAAGTGCTGAAGCAGAAGATTTTTTTGCGATTCGAAACCGTTATCGCTCTTTTTTAGGGACTTTAACGCCTTACCTCACTAACGGTCATGACATCGCACGGGAAGCTCTTAGGGATACCTCTTTTTTTTATGACTCCGAAGATGATGCACTGTATATCGCCATTAAAAGCTATCTCGACCATCCCGACATCTGGAAAGAGCATATCGAGAAACTCTATCACTTCGCTGCACAGTATCGTGCGACACCCGATTTCGTCCCCAAACTGCACGCCCCCCGTCTCGAACACAACAGTACGGATGGGGGAGAAAATCTGCAGTTGATGTTTGCAAAAATCGCCGATATCCCGTCTCGTCTCAGCGAATACGATTCACTCATCATTTGGGGTGCCGGGACGGCTGCCTCTATCATTATCCCGATGATCCAGGAAAAAGTCGCGTTTATTGTGGACAATGATCCAAAAAAATGGGAATCAACCATTGCATCCATACCTATCCGACCGCTCGATACTCTACAATCATTTACTAGTAATCCAATACTTGTTACGATACTTTTCAGGAAACAAACGCTCTATGATTCAATTCCAATCGACGTTCATCCTCGATTAGTATTTTTGGAGGATATATTACAGTAATCGTCCTATCAACAATAGCACTACTGTTTTTTTGGCTTAAGGCAAGTGGGCTATAATATCTTAAATTTTAAAAGCATTCGGATAATGTTCTATTTTCAAGGATTAGGAGTGTCTAGTGAGTAAATACAATATAGAATTAGACTTAGAAACCAAAAACAGTCTAGCTTTGATTCTAAATAGAGTTAAACGCGGAAGTAAGATATTAGAATTCGGTCCATCCCATGGAAGATTGACAAAGTTTTTAAAAGAAAAAATGGAATGCCGCGTTTATTGCGTCGAGCTTGACGAAAATGCAGCTGCGGAAGCTTCTCAATATGCAGAAGAGATGCTTGTAGGCGATATCGAAAGTTTCTACTGGGAAAAACATTTTGGAGAGCATCTCTTTGATCATATCATTTTTGCCGATGTTCTCGAGCATTTATATCGTCCGAAAAACGTATTACTCACTGCAAAAAAATATTTGAAAGAAAACGGAAGCATACTTATTTCTATCCCGAATGTCGCTCACGCTTCTATCCTTATTGACTTATTACATAATAATTTCACGTATCGCTCAGTCGGTCTATTGGATGATACTCATATACGGTTTTTTACCAAAACGACATTAAATGCTCTTGTACAAGAGAGCGGATTATTCATCAAATACGAAACCAGTGTCAATAAACATCCCGAAACAACCGAATTTCATAATTCTTACAACGAGCTTCCTTCCGAAGTGGCTTCTTTTTTAAAACATCAACCGTTTTCCGAGGCTTATCAGTTCATTTTGGAACTTGTGGCCGACAAACCTGAGCAGGTTATTTCAGATATCAATACCGCCGAAGACATCGAACTCTTTTATCAAGAAGAACCTTTCGTCGATTTTAAAGAACATGAGAGTTTCTCGTCCAAGATTAAAACAATCGCGTTTTACCTGCCTCAATTTCATCCGTTTGAAGAAAACGACAAATGGTGGGGAAAAGGTTTTACCGAATGGACCAATGTTACAAAAGCAACTCCGAATTTCTTTGGTCATTATCAACCGCATCTGCCGATTCACAACGGATTTTACGATTTAAGACTCCCCGAAGTCATGATCGAACAGGCTCGTTTAGCAAAAAACTACGGTATCCACGGCTTTAATTTTTACTATTATTGGTTTGACGGTAAAGTATTGATGCATAAACCGTTTGAAATTCTGCTCAACAATAAGAATATCGATATCAATTTTTGTATAACATGGGCCAATGAAAATTGGACAAGGATTTGGGATGCTTCCGAAAATGACATTTTAATCGCGCAAAAACATTCGGATGAAGATTCAATCAAATTTATCCATAGCCTGTTTCCGTATTTCAATGATAAACGCTACATTACGATCGACAATAAACCTTTGCTTGTCATCTACAGATGCGATATCATCCCCAATATCGTCGATACCGTCAAACTATGGAGGCGAGAAGTCGAAAAAGCAGGCTATGACGGAATCTATTTGGTATGTGCTCAAACATACGGAGTAACGAATCCTGAAGATTACGGATTCGACGCAGCTATGGAATTTCCTCCGCATAATGCTCTAAATCTTGAATTCACCACGCGTAAAAAAATGATCAATACGCAATTCAAAGGTAATATTTACGATTACTCAAAAATCGTCAACGATCAATGCACGAAAAAAACTCCGGACTATAAATGTTTTCAAGCTGTTACCTTGTCTTGGGACAATACAGCCCGAAAACAAAATGACAGCAATATCTTTACTAATTTCACACTGCATAAATACAAACAATGGTTGTCGCATATCGCACACAATACCTATAACAGCAATTTGCCGGACAACGAAAAGCTCATATTTGTCAATGCATGGAACGAATGGGCGGAAGGCACCCATCTGGAACCGGATAGAAAATTCGGTTACGGGTATCTCGAGTCAACTTATAATGTCCTCAAAAATTACGATCTCGACAATTTAAGTTCTTTAAACAGCGGACCGTTATCTAAACAACAAAACACGGCAATCATTTTGCATGTGCATGAGGGGGATGATTTTGACTGCATTAAACAGCTCCTGGATAAATACGAGGGTATCGATTACGATCTTTACGCAACGATCGTGACATTTTCAGAAAATCTGGTACAACAGTTACGACAGCATTATCCAAATATCCGTATCACGCTGGTAGAAAGAGCGGGGGAAGATGCCCTCTCTTTTTTACAAATTTACAGACAGATACAACCTCTCGGATATCAACACATTTGGAAACTTCATTCAAAACGGAAAGCTTATTTACGTCTCTCTCCGGATCAAGATTATCAATACAACTTACTGTTAGTTCATTTTGACTACGACGACAAGAAGATTGCAGAACTGTCTAATTATTTAGATGTAAAATTTTGTGATCCGGACTCTCTTCTTGCATTAAACGAAGAAGATGAAGAAATCCCATCGAAAGATACTGCCGATAACATCGACAACCTTATCCATCAATTGGACGCAAAAGACGATATTGAAATCCCAAAATCAAATACCCTAGCCCTCTCAAACAAATTGAGTCTAATGTTTAAAAAGATTGATCAAATAAAAGAAGATTACCAACATATCGTTATTTACGGTTACGGTTACCTGGGGAAAATAGTACTTCAAAGTCTTGAAGAAAAAGTTGTTGCCGTCATTGACAAAAATATGAATAAAAATGCAGCAACGTTTCCTGTTATACACCCTTCGGAAATTCAAGCCTACGACTATGACTGTATCATTGTAACGGTTATCGGCCGAGAAAAAGAAGTGATTAAAACTCTGCTTTCGCATAATGTTGCGAAAGAAAAAATTATTCTTTTGTAAAGCTTTTTAGGAGGCTTTGCTAAAATGAAATTAGCATTATTGACAAATCCATAAAAATGCTGATTGAGACGCTTAATGTATAAATTTAAATCCTGTTGCGTTTCGACAAGGCATAATAATATAACTCGTTATCCAAATTCACCAATTCATCTAAAATGGATAGTGTCGATTGTGGCAAATCTTCCAGCTGAAGTCTTTCGCCGGTTGCATTAACGACCACTTTTTGAGCAGGCTCGATACCGAGCTCTCTTAATATAATATCTAGACCCTCTTCAAACGTTTCCGTCAACCCTACAAATGGAAGCATGCCTAGATGTTTTTTGGCAAGTTTTAGCATTTCGTTTTCATCGCCAAAATCCTGATACATCTTTGCACTGCCCCATCCGCTTGCAAATTCCCATGTCTGATGATTTCGAATGGCGTATTCTATCTCAGGACGAACCCGTCCTGTCAATAGAAAATCTTCCAATGAAACTTCTTGTGCCAACGCATACAACGGTCCCTCATTTCTGTATCTGGAACGTGTATAGCAATACAGCGAAACCACTCTGTCTCTCGGCTCTCTTAGAAATGTAAAAGAAAACTGACTTTATCAACGGAGCAGCATATTCGAATCTAAAATGGCCGGATACAAATGCGATATCCTTGTGTTTCAAAATATTTCTACCCGTATCCACGAAATTGCCGTGACTGATCACCTGACCATTTCCATAGGTTTGACGTATCAAATCCACCATGGTGCTTCCCGCTGTTTTTTTATATATGGATGAATATCGCTTTTTTCAACAATTGCTATTTTATATCCGTCAAACTCATTATCTTCACAATATTTGTATATTTTTGCAATTGATGTTTAATGGAATCGATATACGAACTCGTAATAAGCACATAAAAATTGCTATCCTGACACAATACTTCATCCGGAGATCGAACCGGAACGGATGATCTAAATAATTGACCGTGTTTTCGGATATCGTTGTCACAGATATAGTCCGGCACAATACGGTGTTCCAATAATGAGTCAAACTGCTTTTCCAATGCACCGGAAGCCCCGAAAAAAACAATTTTATGATGATTGTCTCTTGTTAAAAGAAGTTTTAACGATTTATTTTTTTCACTCTTAAGCTTCTTGACGCATTCAGCCAGCGCTTCTTTACCGAAATACAAATATTTTATCTGAACACATAGAGACTGGCAACCGGACAAAACATCCCGCTCTATCGCGTTAAATTGTATTTGAGGCCCTTCCGTGTCAAAGTAGTAAACATCCCCCTCATCTATTAAGGCATTAGTACGCAGTTCCGGAATTAAGTCGATTTCTACCCCATCGTATCCGATCAAAGCCACTTTTTCTATGTAGACGATGCAGCTCTCATCGAGCAAATCGCACCGCAGGGATCGAATATCCGATTGCTCGGTGAGATCGAAAACAAACGTTTGGACTTTATCGTGTGGCGAAACATACTGCTCAAGGAAATTTTTCCCTGAAAACCCCTCTCCGTAATCAATAAAAAGTCGAATCACATTATTATTCAACTCTTCCACGTTAAATACATCATGTTTACCCGATAAAGAGACTAGATCCAAATAATCGAAATCATACAGTTCCTTGATTTTCTGGGATTTTTCTCGGTCGTTTATCAATTCATATAACAGTGACAGACCAAAGAGCTTGACATCCCTCCAAGAATTATTTTCTAAAGCCATCATCGCGAGTATAAATTCAGGAACAAACCCATCAGCTTCCATATATTTCTCAGCACGGGGAAAAATTTTTCGCATCGTATCTTTGGAAGTTATTTTTGAAAAATTTTGTGTAGCAATGAAATGCTCATTCATGCGTCTTATACGTGTAACAGGGGTATTCCCGCTACTATTTGCTTCATTTTCTCTGACTCTGAATCTAACTAGCTGATCGGGTATAACATGAATATCATACTTCATACAAAGCCGTATCCACATATCAAAGTCACCGATTTGCGCCAGTCCAAACCGATATAATCCACATTCGTCGTAACACTCTTTTCGTATCAATACACTGGGATGGCACAAGGCATTTCCCTGATAAAAAAAGAAGTTGAGCCATTCATATCGAGAACGATTCGGCTGGTCGAAAATAGAGTAATAAAAATGGTCTTTATCTTCAAATATGGCACCGTTTTCATCTATTGCCATCGCATTGGTAAAAACCGCTCCGATATCCGGATGCGATTCCAGATACGCGACCTGTTTTTCAAGTTTTGTCGGTTCCCATACGTCATCGGCATGATGAACCGCGATGTATTTCCCGTCCGTTTCTTCTAAAATCCCCTTGTTGAGAGCATGGATACCGCGTTTTGACGTTTCATTTCTAAAGACTTTTATTCTCTCGTCACGATAGCTCTCAATAATGTCCCAACTGTTATCCGTCGAAGCATCATCCCAAATTAAAAATTCAAAATCGGTGTACGTCTGATTCAAAACGGAATCAATTGCCTGATGAATATATTTTGCTTGATTATACGATGTTAATATAACACTGACAGTCATTCCATTTTCCCCTTTTTAAACATCTACAATTCAACTAAAAACTTCTCTAATACAGTACCTTCGATCTCTTGTATAATCGTTTTTTGAATATCTTCATCCAGCTCTCGCTTCCATTTTAACGTTACAGACTTATCTTTAAAAACGGCATAGGGATCTTGTATATTTTTACTTTGAGAATCGATTAAAAACTGTCGAGTTTGTTCATTCATCTCCAGTCCCGTGAATTCGAAAAGTTTGCTTGTCTCGTTGTGAATATCATTCACAAGATGCTCGTACTGAAAAATCTTAAAATGTGCATAACGTTGTTCAAGTTCCAGATGCTGCTGCATCACTTTTTTCCAATCGTCAAATCCCCAATATTCCTCTTTCGCCGTCTTTTTACAGCTTCCGCTTCTCCATTCTTGACGATAATCGGACCCTTTTGGAAATTCTCGGGGATGATTGATCCACGAGCTTACGGAACCGGCAGGATGTCTTACTATCGAAACGACTTTCAAAAAATCTTCATCGAAATATTTCAAAAAGAGAGGAAGCATTTCATGAAATCTTGTTGATTTGATCACTAAAATATCTTTATGTTTTTTTTGAAAAATAGGGTAACTTCCACTCTCCCTCTTATCAAGCTGATTCATGAAATAGTCTTCGTCGGAATCATACGCTTTTTGCAAGAAGTCCATACACTCTTCTTTTGTCGAATGTTCATCTATCATATTTTTCAGCTTATAGGCGAACAAGGGCTCCATCCGAAAAACTGTGTCATAATGGCTGTCAAAAATCTGTCCGACAAAACTTGTCCCCGAACGCGGCATTCCTACAATTGCTATAACTCTTTTCATACTCATCGCTATTCCACCTCGTTAATTCTATCCGTTACGACGGTATCTATAAAACTCAAATCGGGTATCTCTGTCGAATTTTTGAAATATCCAAACCATTTTAAATGTCTCAGTGACAAAACTTCCCGTGGAAAAGCTTCAAAATCGTTCCATCCTAAATTCAATTTTTCTAATTTTTGCAATTTCTCAAACGATTTCGGCAGGTATGTCAAATGATTTTGATACAAAGAGAGTTGTTCCAACTCTTGTAAATTACCAATTTCCTCAGGCAGATACTTCAATGAGTTTTGATAAAGTCGTGTCATCTTTAATCGTTTCAGCGAGGTAAATTCGTCTGGCAAAGATGTTAGCTTTATTGCGATATTGTTGGTAAAATACTCTAATTTCTGCAAATTAGCAATTTCTCTTGGAATCTGTGAGAAATGGGACAAAGTCAAATTGTATAGGTTCGTCAAATCGAAGATAAATACAGGTACGGACTTAAAATTCATACCATATACATTCAGAGATTTTAAATTTTTTAATGTTCCGACGGAGGCATCCAATACGCTAAAGCGATTTTTATGCAGAGAAAGAGTTTGAAGATTCTCAAACTCAGAAAAAAATGATGGGCAGGTCTCGAGATCGTTTACCCCGATATTCAAATACCTCAACTGCTTTAATTGACTGATGGATTCCGGAATGGTTTGCAAATAATTTGAACCTAAGTCCAAATACTCCAAAGCGTTCAATCTTTCAAAAAAATTACTTTCAATATGCAAAAGCTTATTTCGTCTGAGATCTAATTTTTGCAAAGATTCCAATCTCGCGATCAAATCTAAAATATTTTTTTTCTCATCAATCGTATAGTGTCTGATCAATCCGTGATAAATGTAGTTTTTATCGCTTAGGCTCAATTCTATACATTTGTCATTGTCAAGTTTATACTGAAACTCATCTTTTATCAGAATCTTTAATCTCGCAAGGATATCACTATCGTTCATCTTGGATATACTCCTTTAATCCGATGAGCCATTCATTCAAATACTCCCAATCAATCCTCGGAAGTGTATCGAGAGAGAGGTTTTTATATAGCTGCCGACAACCGTGTTTTTCCATCTCGTATTCCAATATCTTCCTGGCACCGAAGGTGAAATCATCGTATCCGTAATAATTGCCCGTTTCGCATATGGTAAATTTTTTATCCGTTAATACCAACGCCTGCTTTTGAAAAAAATCTTCCATATCGCTTTGCAACTCTTCATCTCCGTATGTAGGACAAAAAAACACTAACCAATCGTATTGCGAAACAATTGATACATCATCGATATTTTTCACATCATAGACGGATTCTATATTTAAAACTTCCGACACATGCTTCACTATCTTTACAGTAGTATGATGCGTGCTTCCGTAAAAAATACCTATTTTGATTTTTTGCATATCGAATAGATCCCTCCGCATAGATCAGGATATTTTAACCCTAATCGATATAGCCCTTCTATCTGCCGTTCTTGCAATATCCCGTGCTCATAAAGTTGATCCAGTTGAAAATCGGCCAGAATCTTGACCATTATCCCCCCGTCCTCTATACTTTCAAATCCTGCATTTTCCATATCTTGCGTTAACGCTTCTCTATCATACACTCTTCGATGCCCGACTTTATAATCATGTTCAGTGAGTTCTTTCAAATCTTTGTAAAGTCCCATTTCCAAGGCTAATTGTCTAGAGAGTGCATTTGCATTAGGAACGACTACCAGAAGCAATCCATCATCTTTAAGCACATTACGTGCCATACGCAATACGTCCAAAGGCTCTAAGACATGCTCTAAAATAAAACTTGCTACAACCACATCATACCGTTTGCTGCTTTCAAACGTTTCAAACAACGACGTATAAAAAGTGACGTTTTGGACGCCGGAAGCCTCTATCCGTTCTTTTGCCATGCTGATAAAGAAATCTGATCCATCCACTACGTCTATCTCCTTGACGATCATGGCGTATTTCTGCGTTAGATAACCGTCTGAACATCCTAATTCTAAGACACTGCTTTCGCTATTTAAATAACGCGACAAAGTTCTAAATGTCAGTTCTCTCAATACTTTGGTCTGCATTGACGGTTTGGTAACATGAGAGGAATACACATTTTTTAAAAACTCTTTTTCCTCTTCGAACTTATCCATTACAATCCTTTCGCAATAATTGCTCTAAATCTTTTTTACCGTAGAGCTTATAATCATTGAGTATTAAATTTTTCACATCTTCTTTAGAATAAAACATCAGTATATCGACAATTGAGAGCCCCGGTATAAACGGTTCTCTTTGTGATTGTTTATACGGGCTAAGATTTGATTTCAAAAAAGTGAGCTGTATACCGGATGACGTAAATTTTTCTTCATCGAAAATTTCATATCCGCTATAGGGATTAGTATACATTTTTGCATTGAGTGCTTTTGATATCTCGAAAGCCCAATCCCCTGCCAATGCTATGGCACCATAATCCAGTTGCAGTTCAGAAGCTACTTTATAATCTATTCCGATATCAAGATACTCCATGAGCAACACGGTTGCGGTTTGATTAAGATCCAGCAGCTTTTCATACTTCTTTTGAAAAATGCTTTCTAATAATTTGAGTGTTTCGGTATAAAACGGGGCATGCAGCTTTTTATATATACTTAACTGTCCCCGTATTTTCTCTTGCCAATCTTGTGTATTGTCGATATAGGTATCTTTAATATATGTACCTTTCGTCTGTTTTTTAACAGGCACGTTTATATATTGAAACCCTTGTTTTTGATCAGGGTGCAGAATCCTGTTTCTACTCATCCAGCTCTTTTGATTATATTGGACTACATCAAAAAATACAAAAAGGTCACAATGCGCAATGAGTTGAATATAGCCTAAATACGGGAAAAAATAAGGTTGCATGATAGCAACATTCATAAATGAGCCTTGACGATATCGATAATTGAACTTTGCTCTTCGAAAGAGAGTTCAGCATAGATAGGAAGACACAGTATCCGTTTAGAAATATCTCTCCCTATAGGCATGTATTGTTTCGGTTCGATATAGCTTAATGTATCGAGGGAAGGGTAGAAATACCGCCGTGGAAAGATATTATGCTCATTTAGCCCTCTTTGCACTCTAAGCAGTTGGGTTTCATTTTGAAAAAGCACAGGACAGTAACTGTAGTTTTTTATCGTTTGCGGATGAACTTTCTGAAAAGTAACCGCCGATTCCAGCGCCTGCTTATAGCGGTCAAATAGTTCTTTTCGTTTTGCGTTGATCTCCGCGATGTCATCAAGAACACACAACCCCATGGCAGCTTCAAATTCGTTCATTTTAGCGTTTGTCCCGAGTTCTGGAATCTCTTCTTGATTCTTAATTCCAAAATTAATGAGGTATCGTGCTTTTTCGACCAAAGCGTCATCATTGATGACTAAAGCACCCCCCTCAATCGTATGAAAAAGTTTGGTAGCATGAAAACTGAGCGTCATAATATCACCGTATTCGGCGATACTTTTGTCTTTGTGCCTGACTCCAAAACTATGCGCTCCGTCATAAATCACTTTAAGGTCATATTTTTTTGCAATCGCATCAATCTTATCAACGGCACAAGGGTTGCCAAAGACATGCGTACCGACTATGACAGAAGTATTCGGCGTAATTTTTTCTTCTATCTTTTCAGGATCGATATTCAGAGTTTCAGGATCGATATCTGCGAAAATAGGTAATAATCCGTTTGTTACGAGCGAACTTGTCGTGGCGACGAAACTAAACGGCGTGGTAACGGCGAAACCTTTAAGCCCTAGCGTTCGATATGCGATTTCTAACGCTACCGTACCGTTTGCTACCAATACAATATTTTTTACTCCCAGATATTCAGCAAGTTTTTTTTCCAATTTTTGTACCAAAAAACCATTATTCGTTATTTTTCCGGCAGCATATATTTCATCAATATATTTTTTATACTTTTCTTTATCCGGCAAATATGTCTTGGTTACATTAATCATATTTTTCTACAATATAGAGAATACTAGTCTGCTTCAAGCCCAAGCCTTTAAATGTTTCGATTCCAAAATATTCTTCGCCATATTCAGTAAGCTTAAAACCGTGTTCTTTGATTTTTTTCACATAATCATCATGTGCATAGAGCCTGACATGATCATTTTGACCATAATGTTTCCATCTTTCTGCTTCCGAGATATGAGACGCGTCTTCTAAAGTATGTTCTATTGTCGTGCATATCGGCACCATCAAAATACCCCATCCGCCGGGTGAAAGAATTCTGTATAACTCTTTCATTGCTTTATCGTCATTTTCAACATGTTCTAAAACATGGCTGCATATAAAACAGTCGATACTGTTGTCTTCTATAGGCATTGCCATCATATCAATCTTATAATCTACATTATCCATCATCAAATCAGCTGTCTTATAATTTAAACAACTCTGTTTTTGTAGTAATGTTGATAAGCCGGATTCCGGTGCAATATGAAGTATATTTAATTTCGTACTGCACGTTTGAAGCTTTTGTTCGAGCCAATATCCGTATAATCGTTCTCGGTCGGAAGCTCCGCATTTGGAACAGGAATATGTCTCATGTGCCGTCATTTCACCTTGACCAAAATATTGATAACCGTGTTTTTCCGCTTGAATTCTATAAAAATCGGGTAAGGGTCTGAATTGTATATCTGTATTTTTACATATTGGACAGAAGCAGTGAACGGAGCTCTCTATATTTGCTTGTTTAATCATATCCGGCATTATCATTCACCTCTTTCTTATGGATTTGTATCGTATTGGTATCTATTCAACGAAGACCTTACTTCTTCTGATAAACAACTGAATACAGCACTCTTTTTCCAACCATACACATTATCGGAAAATGTAATCTTTTCTTTCTCATTTTCCCATTTTTCATATTCATTTGAAGATATACTCTCTCCATCCTTACGTTTTTTGTAAAGACTATAATCGATAAGGCTTTGAGGATTTAACATGGTTTCTTCAAATTCTATATCTAAAAACACACAAATATCCTTCAATACATTGGCAGGGTCATTGACCAAATCCTCATATCTCACCTCAATATATTTGTCACTGGAAAACAATGTTTGAAGATCATTTGAAATTGTGGTAATTTCCTGACTCCATCTCTCTAAATTTTCTTCCGGATCATCATGCCACCATGGAGTTTTACTAAAAGAGAGGGCGACATCTCTGCCGTCTCTTAGAATATGAATAATCTTTGCTTGCGGAAATATACTTTTGATTATATCCAGTCTCAAGCCGTACCAAGGTGTTTGTTCCAAAAAAATTCTTTTGTGTCGACTTCTCGCGATTTCGTGATACATATCGCTAACCATTTTCGCAAGGCTGACGACGGGATAGGTATAATTGGTAAAAAAACTTTTATAGTCAAAATATTTTTGAAAATCATGCGGACACATTCTTGAAATATGTTTTATAAACTCTTCGGCATCCCATTGTTGTGCCGTACCTTCGTCAAAAAATTCATAAAGCCTTTTTCCATTATTACTTATTTCAAATAGAATTTGAAGCTCATGAGGAACCACAACTTCCGAATGGTTATTTAATATTCGTGCCAAAATGGTCGTTCCGCAACGCCCCGTACCGACTATAAAATGTATATTGTGGGAGTCAAAAGAATCATCTGTATTTAAAAAACTTTTTGTTTCCACGCTTCTTATCCTCTGTCATAAAAGTTTATTCAACGTTCTTTTTAGCTTATTACTATTTTTAACAAATTGTGGATCATTTAATGCAGCAGATATAAATTTAAAGTTTCTCTCTTTCATTGTTTGATCCAAAGCGATCATCGCCTCATCTTGAAATTCAAACTTAGTACCTTTCACAATAATTTTTGTGGCTATCGTAATATGATTGTTATAGAGTTCTACCTCTGCCGAATCCAAAGAGAACTGTTCAGCATTTTCTCTGTATTTATCAACAAGTACCGAATAGTTGCAATCGTTAAGAGATTTATCAATATTGTTTCGATTATAAACGGAGATAAAAAGATTTTCATACAAGCATTTGTTCATTATTTTCTTGTCAAAAGTTCTCTGATCGTTAACAATCAAAACGGTTACGACTGCCTGTATATCAAGAGCAGTTTGAATGTCAATGGTTTCAACAGCGGGAAATAGCTCTCCAATTCGAGTATCATACTCATTAGATAGACACAACGCTTTGAACGAAACGCCTTGAAAACGTTTTTGAACTTCTCTGAGATAAGAGATGAAACTTTCATCTTCTATATTCTCTTTTGTTGCTAAAAATCCGATGCTATCGTTAAGCTTCGTCTCTTGTCGTTCATAAAAACGCTCATCCAACGATTGAAGAAGCAACTCTTCGCGAATAGCATCCGCTGCATCGATATCCAATACAAAGCGATACTCTCCCTCTTCCAAAACGATCATTGTTTCCAAGGATACGAATCGTATCGAATGCTCTTTTCCATCCGCATATCGAACGGGGATTACAAATTCGAATCCGTAGCCTTCCTCTCCAAATAAATACTTAAATTCAGGAGTGTTTTGATCGCATATAAGAGTATGGATAGACTCGTTATCAATCAGAATTTCAAGGGTTTGCTTTTCATCCGTGCCAACTTTTTTACACCATCCATAGTATACGGCTGCCGTTTTTTGATACGCCGCTCCATACGTTTTTTGCGCTTCCAATAAAATCATCGGTCTTATATCGGTACTGAGGTATATACCGTTTTTCACCTCTTTTACGGCAAGCGTATGGACATGATTATTAAAAAAACGCTCCGGTATTTCAAAGGTGAATCTTCCTTTACCGTCCCGATTCAAAAGATGATGATGAAGTTTCTGATCGGACGATTTCTTTTCTACTATTTCACCGTCGATAAAAAGTTCAATCTCAAATATGGCATCCGTATTTTTTAAATCAAAAATATACCCGGTTACTTGATTTGCGATAACCAGCGCATCACGAATAATATACGCTTGAGATCCCCTGCGTTCAATAACGATTCTTTCAGCTTCCATAATCCCCGCCAGAGAAAAAAGCCATGTTTTATGTGCATATATCCAATCGATCATTTTCAGACGACGGTCATCATCAGTTTGTACCGGTCGTACTTGAATACGCGCCAATTCCAATTCGTTATGAACGATGATTGCCTGAGTGGCATCGATAAAAATATCGACAAATTCCTGGTCATCGAATTTGGCTTTTACCTGATCAATTTCACCCATCAATTTTGCAATCTCATCGTAATCGACTGATTTTAAATTCGATCTTGCATCGATCCGATCCAAACCGTCAACGCATGCGGCAACTTTTTCGAATAAATCCGAAACATGTTTTTGCATGGAGATAACATACTCATGCATAGCCGTAATTTTATTTTCAACCGATGCCTTATGCTCGGCGACCAAAGCCGTATCCGGTGTATCCAATACGATTTTTGCTTTCACTACATTTGGATCGACATACTGTTCAATCGCTTCGGCAAAAGGAATTTCCAGCGCGCCGTGAATACGCGCTCCACCTTCAGTAGCATTCACCGTTACGATACCTTCAGCTCTGGCTACTTGAATATCACTTTCGAAAAAATTCCGGAACATATTCCATAACACTCCGGTTCTGACCATTCCTGAACCGCCGTATGCCTCAATATATAGATCACTCTCTTTGTGTTTGATGGTATGTAAAACGTGCCCTTCACTATGAGACCTGCCATCAGCACCATAAGCTAAGTCCTGTCCGATGAGGATCACTGTTGTAAATTTGGCATGATATGCCACTTCGTACGCCATATTCGCAGCAGACATACCGACACCGATATATCCATACTCCGGTAAATCGAAATAACGCGTATACCCAAATGGACGCATACTCATCTGCAATGTTGCGCCGTTGACGCTATCTACTAATACAGGATGGGATATTGATGACATTGCACAAATAATCCCCTCCTGAAATTCACGCGAAGTTCGTCGATAAAACTCGGCGGTCAGGGCAACCCTCTCTATTGAGAAAACAACATCCGGCTTAATATCATGTTTTTCCAGGATCGGCAGACTCGCATCGACACAAAACAAAGTAACATGATTCTTGATCGTTTTCAGTAACGGCAGCTGCTTCGCCAGAGACGGACCGGTAGAGGCGATAACAACCGTTTCCGTGCTCTTAACTTTTTGGATCAAGTCTACCAAAGTTGGCGTTTCTATAATTTTAGAAGCATTCGCTAAATGCCATTCCAATCCTACCAATGCATCTGAGGTATCATTCCCGAGCCCGGTCACGACATGTTCGATTGCACGAATCATATTGGCGTTACATTGCAATAAAGAATCCCCATAGTAATGCTCATAGTATTCTATGTTCGGTTCTAAATGGTATGTTTTGCAATACACTTTAATTGCGGAATCGCTAAAAATCTCCGTCGCTTTTACAAAATCCATTTCATCGTTTAAAAAGAAAAAGAGCCGTTTTGTAGTAATTTCTTGTGAAAAGTCGATTAAATTAAACGCAATATAGAGAAGTTCTATCTCAGGTTCGATAATAAATATATGCGCATGGTTTGCATTTTGCAGCAAAAGCTTTACAAATAACCCGTTTGCAACTCCGTAGATAAACAGTATCGGATACCGGTTAAACTCGGCTTCAAAGGTATCAACCTTTTGCAATATCTCCTGCTGCGGAATATCCTGATATAACACTGTGTTGTGATTGTGATCGAATAAATTAACATTGAGAGTGTCTTTCGGATCTTGGAAAACTTCGAAACGTTTGTTTTCTTCAACGCCCAACAGCCTTGCGCCTAAAATCGGATTTTGAGCGATTATGGACTGCAAATTGGATTCAAACGTATTCATATGTTTCCTTGAATGAGGCTATGTCGTAGACTACTATCGGATAATTTGATCTTGACTGTAGAAAGCTGCATAAATGCAGCTTTATCGAAAAAAATCTATTGGAGAAGTTTAAGAACGTTCTGTTGCACCGCGTTTGCCTGCGACATGGCATACGAACCAGACTGAGCGAGAATATTGTATTTTGAGAAATTTGCAGATTCTTCTGCGAAATCGACATCACGGATTTGCGATTCTGCCGATTTGACGTTAACCTGAGTTACCGAAATATTGTTCACGATGGATGTCAGCTGATTTTGAACCGATCCCATATCCGCACGTACCTGATCGAGACGTTGAATCGCAGCATCGGCAATTTTCATAACCGCCATCGCACCTTTCAACGTTGTAACACCTGCTCCTCGTTGAGTACCAATATTCGCAATATTACCGTTTGCATTAAATCCCATAGCACTGGCCATATCCGCACTAATCGGTCCACCAATATCACGGAGATTTGAAGTTGCCTGTGCAGAACCGTTTAAAGCTTGCGTCACAGAAGTACCTACTCCGCCGCTCACTATAATATCGGCAGCTCCAACACGTGTTAACGTCAATCGCCCTCCGTTAAAATCTGAGTTGCTTGTCGTGCTTCCGCCGATTCCGATCATTTGATTCATATTCGTCGACGAAGATCCGATAACGCCGGATGCTGTTATTTGAATAGCGCGTCCGTCACGGCTGGTAAGAACCAAATGACCACGGCTATCCGTACTGGCTTCGACACCGGTTGTTTCTTTAAAATTGTTAATCGCTGCGATCAGGACGCCGTTCGCATCATTCGGATCGTCAACTTTAATCGTACCGATAGTGACACCGTTGATTTTCAATCCGGTGATCGTACCGGTTGCGATCGCAGATGAACCGGTAGTAATAACCTGATAACTGGCTTGAATACCGCCGAGCATATCCGAGTTTTTATTGATAACTTCTGCGAGAACCCCGATCCCTTCACCGGCATTGGTTCCGATCGTTACCGATTCAAGCGTATAGTCATTGACACCGTCAACGTTTTTAAACGTCATCGATACTCCGGTAGCAGCCGCAGTAATAATGCTGGATGTTTCAAAACGGGCGTTACCGATTTTATCCGAAGAAGTTGCACCGATAGAGATATTCACTGACTGATTGGAATATGCGCCGACTTGAAATTCTTTATTCGTAAATGAACCGGAAAGAAGCGATTGTCCGTTGAACGACGTTGTTTTAGCGATATTATCCAAAGATTCCATCAAACGTTTGATGTCTGATTGAAGTGCGTTACGTGACTGAGTCGTTTGACCGTCTTGTGCCGCTTGTGTCGCTTTAACTTTGATCGTATCGAGAATTTTGATCTGCTCGTCCATCGCTTTATCGGCGACTTGGATCATACTGATACCGTCGTTCGCATTTGAAATCGCTTGACCTAGTGCCGAAGCTTGTGAGCGCAGAGAGTCTGCAATCGCCATCCCGGAAGCATCGTCAGCGGCCGTATTGATACGGAGACCTGAAGAGAGTTTAGAGAGTGAACTGTCCAAACTACGGTTATTCATTGCGGCATTAGTATGCGCACTCATTGCGGCAATATTAGTATTGATTCGAAAACCCATGATAAATCCTTAGGTGTTTTTTGCAGTCCATGCAATAGTAAAACTATCCCTAAGCAAAAGGTATTCCAAAAATTATATTTATAAGGGAGAAAAGAAAAAAAGATGTGAGAAAAGGCACCCGCGAGATACGGGTACCTGAAAAACGTTCCTATCTACTCTATGGTAGATTAACCGAACTATTGTAGCAATCTTAGAACGTTTTGTTGTACAGAGTTCGCTTGAGACATAGCATAAGAGCCAGACTGAGCAAGAATACTGTATTTAGAGAAGTTTGCAGATTCTGCCGCAAAATCGACATCACGGATTTGTGATTCCGCCGATTTGACGTTAACCTGTGTAACCGAAATATTATTCACAGTTGAAACCAACGCATTTTGTACAGAACCGAGATCTGAACGAACTTGGTCAAGACGTTGGATCGCAGCATCGGCAATTTTCATAACCGCCATTGCACCTTTCAACGTTGTAACCCCTGCTCCGATTTTAGCACCGATATTGATCGCATTTACGTTCGCATTAACACCCATTGCACTCGCTTGATCCGCAGTAAATTGACCGCCGATACTTCGTAAGTTAACCGTTGCCTCTGCAGAACCTGTAATAGCAGTATTAACGTTTGTTGCAGCAGCGCCTGAAGCACTGATAATAATATCAGCCGCACCGACACGGGTCAATGTCAAACGCCCATAGTTTTCAACTTTGTCAGCTGTACCGCTAGTTGCATTTGCAGTATTAAGCCCTGTTACAGAACCCATTCCTGTACCGGAGATTTGAATTCCGCGACCGTCACGACTGGTAAGAACCAAATGACCACGGCTATCTGTACTTGCTTCGACGCCTGTAGTATCTTTAAAGTTGTTAATAGCTGCTACCAATACACCGTTTGCATCATTGTTATCTTCGACTTTAATCGTACCGATAGTAACGCCGTTGATTTTCAATCCGGTGATCGTACCGGTTGCAATTGCTTGAGTACCGGTTGAAACAACCTGAACGCTCGCTTGAATTCCGCCAAGCATATCAGAGTTTTTATTGATAACTTCAGCCAATGCACCAAGCCCTTCTCCCGCGTCGGTTCCGATAGTAACCGATTCAAGAGTATAGTCATTGACACCGTCAACATTTTTAAATTTCAAAGTTACGGCACCGCTTGCAGTGATCGCATCCGTTGTTTCGAAACGGGCATTCCCGATTTTGTCAGATGATGTCGCACCGATAGATACACCTACCGTTTGGTTAGAGTACGCACCTACTTGGAACTCTTTATTGGTAAATGAACCCGAAAGAAGCGATTGTCCGTTGAACGATGTTGTTTTAGCGATATTGTCCAATGATTCCATAAGACGTTTGATATCCGCTTGAAGTGCATTACGAGACTGGGTTGTTTGACCGTCTTGTGCCGCTTGTGTCGCTTTGACTTTGATCGTATCCAAAATTTTAAGCTGCTCATCCATCGCTTTATCGGCGACTTGAATCATACTGATACCATCGTTCGCATTCGAAATGGCTTGTCCAAGAGTTGACGCTTGTGAGCGAAGAGAGTCTGCAATAGACATACCTGAAGCATCATCTGCAGCCGTATTGATACGGAGACCTGAAGAGAGTTTAGAGAGTGAACTATCCAAATTACGGTTATTAACCAATGCATTGGTATGTGCATTCATTGCCGCAATGTTAGTATTAATTTTGAAACCCATGATAAATCCTTTTATCGCAAGAGCTTTTTGCTCTTAAGTTAGTTCAGCGTCCTTGCTGTTAGAGACTATATCGGGACATAAAAGAAAAACTTTAACGGTTTTGTAAAAAAATTTGTTACACTTTCGCAATTCATCCATATATATAGGATTCACTTTTTGAAACTCATCATCGTCGAGTCTCCGGCCAAAGCCAAGACTATCAAAAACTTTCTCTCCAAAGATTACGAAGTGATCGCTTCCAAAGGACACATTCGGGATCTTCCGAAAAATCGCTTCGGGATCAAAATCGATAATGAAACCTTGATTCCCGAATATCGCATCAGCGAAGACAGTACCGCCACCGTCAAACAGATTCAGGAACTGGCTAAAAAATCAGATCAAATCTACATCGCGACCGACGAAGACCGCGAAGGAGAAGCGATCGGATGGCATATCGCCCATGCGATTGATAAAGATCCCGCTTCATTGCCGCGAATTGTGTTTCACGAAATCACTAAAAACGCTATCGTTCACGCTCTTGAAACTCCGCGTATCATTGATATGGATCGGGTCAATGCACAACAGGCACGCCGATTACTCGACCGTATCGTCGGGTATAAACTCTCGCCGCTGCTTGCCAATAAAATCCAAAAAGGGCTTTCCGCGGGACGGGTACAATCTTCTACCCTCAAAATCGTCGTCGACCGAGAACGCGAAATCCGTGCATTCGTTCCGGAAGAGTACTGGAGCATCGATACCCTGTTCAAAAAAGATATCGAAGCAACGCTTGTTATCTTTGAAAACGAAAAAATTGAAAAATTGACAATCAAAACGGCCGATGAAGCTGCACGAATCGTCAATATTCTCAAATCCGAATCTTTTAAAGTCGGTGAAATCGAAACGAAAGAGCGTAAATCTTCCACACCTCCGCCGTTTATGACCTCGACATTACAACAAACGGCCAGTTCCCAACTCGGGTTCTCTCCTAAAAAGACGATGATGGTAGCTCAAGCTCTGTATGAGGGGGTTAAAACACCCGAGGGGACATCAGGTGTCATCACCTATATGCGTACCGACTCTCTGAATCTTGCGACAGAAGCCGTCGAAGCGGCACGTGAGGTGATCCTAAGCCGCTATGGCAAAGAGTATCTGCCTGCACAGGCAAAAGTCTATACCAAAAAATCCAAAGGGGCACAGGAGGCGCACGAAGCGATCCGTCCGACAATGCTCGCTTTTACCCCTGAAGTAGCGGCAACCTACCTTAAGCCGGATGAGATCAAACTCTACCGTCTCATCTATAACCGCTTTTTAGCCTGTCAAATGAACGATGCAAAATTTGAGCAACAGAGCATTACATTTGAGAGTTCCAAAGCACAATTCCGTGCAACGGGACGCAAACTTCTGTTTGACGGGTTTTACCGTGTCATCGGAAGCGACGACAAAGATAAACTTCTTCCATCTTTGACAACAGGCGATTCCATTGATATCCAAAGCATCATCCCCGAACAGCACTTTACCGAACCGCCGGCGCGTTACTCCGAAGCGAGTCTGATCAAAAAACTCGAGAGTGAAGGGATCGGACGCCCTTCTACCTATGCACCGACGATCTCCACACTTCAGGCGCGCAATTACATCGACATCGAAAAACGGCAAATCATCCCTACCGAGATCGCCTTTACCGTAACCGAAATGCTTGAAAAAAACTTCGAAGAGATCGTCGATGCCTCCTTTACCGCTACTATGGAAGAGACGCTCGATGAAATCAGTGACGAAGGAAAATCGTGGCATAAAATCCTGCTCGACTTCTATTATCCGTTTATCGAAAAGATCGAAGCGGGAAAAACCAATATCGCCAGCCTCAAAATGGCAAAACCTCTCGGGCGCAACTGCCCGCAATGCGGCAGCGAATTACTGCTGCGTTCAGGACGTTTCGGAGAGTTTATCGCCTGCAGCGGATTTCCGAAGTGTAAATACACCGAACAAACCGAAGAGAACCAAAAAGAGAATCCGGCAACTCCGGATGAAGTGAGTGAAGAAGTATGTGATAAATGCGGCAGTCCGATGGTAGTCAAAAGCGGACGGAACGGGAAATTCCTCGCATGCAGCGCTTATCCGAAATGTAAAAACACCAAAACGCTTGCCGAACAAAAAACCTCCGAAGTTCCTTGTCCCGAATGCGGCGGAAAACTCTTGTGGCGTCAATCCCGCAGAGGAGCGTTTTGGGGATGCGAACACTATCCAAAATGTAAATTCATCTCCAAATTCGAACCGAGCGATAAAAAATGTCAGGTAGAAGGATGCGGCGGTGCCTTGGCTCCGCGGACATACCGTAACAAAGAGGTCTACGAGTGTGTCAAATGCAAAGACCGAACACCAAGGGAAACCGGTGAATGAAAATCGGTCTTCTCTCTGACACCCATACCAAAAAAGGGCGTTCCCAAAAAGTGATTGACCACCTCATCGCACAAGGGGCAGAGTTTTTAATCCATGCCGGAGATATCGTTCGACCGGAAATTCTCGACCAACTCAAAAACAGCGGCCTGCGTTATATCGCGGTATATGGAAACAATGATGCGAAACTCATTGAATATCACACCCAATATAATCTGGTTCAAGAACCCTATTATTTTAAACTAGACGGTGTCAATTTCAAACTGATGCATCTGCCGTTTTACATGAATGCGGACGCCGAAGTGATTATCTTCGGACATACCCATATTTTCGAATGCGATTTCAAAAACCGTACTCTGTTTCTAAACCCGGGTGAAGCCTGTGCACGGGACAAAGAGTTTTCGAGTTGTGCCATGTTGGAAACGACGGCAAAAACATTTCAGGTGACCCACTATTCCCGTCCGATCGGAAGCGACGATTTCGAAGAGCGACATTATTCGTTTGAAAGGCCATAACATTATGGGACAAAAGATTTTTCTCTGCTCTATCTGCAATATCAACAGCGGAACCTGTAACGAAGACTGCAAGTTCTGCTCGCAAAGCGTCAAATACAAAGCGGATATCGAACGCTATAAACAAAAGCCTCTCGATCAAATCATGGAAGAGGCCAGACGTCTCGAAGCACTGGGAGCACTCGGTTTTTGTCTCGTAACGGCCCAAAAAGGCTTAGACGATAAAACGCTGGAATTTGTCTGCACCGTAGCATCGGCGATCAAACGCGAAGTGCCCCGTCTGCGTCTGATCGCCTGTAACGGGACAGCGTCGTTGGAACAATTAAGCGAATTAAAACAAGCCGGTGTCGCCGCCTATAACCACAATCTTGAAACGAGCCGTGCTTTCTATCCCCAAGTTTGTACTACCCATCCGTGGGATGAACGGTATGAGACCTGTGAAAACGTCAATCGTTCGGGTCTAAAACTGATCAGCGGCGGAATTTTCGGAATGGGAGAGACGCCAGAAGACCGTATCAGTATGCTGGAATCTTTAAAAACGCTCAATCCGATCTCCGTGCCGTTAAATTTTTACCATCACAACCCGGCACTGCCGCTGCATCCTAATCCGCTGACAGTAGAGGAATCGCTCGATTTAATCACTTTAGCACGAAAAATTCTGGACAAAGCCGATCGGATTATGATTGCGGGGGGACGCGAAATCACCTTTAAAGAGCGCCAACACGAAATCTTTCAAGCGGGTGCCAACAGCATCGTTATCGGCAACTATCTTACGACTGCCGGCCGTGAAGCCCATGCCGATCTTATGATGCTTCAAGAGCTCGGATTTGAAATTGCTTCTTCACCTGAGGATAAGTGAGCTATAATAACGTAAAAGGGAGAGGAGGTAATCCGTGTCACAGTCGGTATTATTGACCATCGCCCGTCGTTCCATCGAAGAGGTATTGCAAGCCGAACTTTCGATTGAACGAGAAAAACTTCTCAGCGAGTACCCGATATTAAGTCAACCGATCGCCACAGAGGTGACTTTATATCTAGATAATAAAATACGTGGTAAAGCAAAAAGCGAAGAGCCGCAAAGAACTCTTTTGGACGACATTATCCATAATGCCAAAATAGCCGCATTTCAAGATGAGGATTTTGACCCTCTTGTTACTTCCGAATATCTGCATACGACGATCGAACTTACCCTCTTTACCGAAGAGGGGACACTCAGTCACAAAAGCGGCCCTATTTTGAAAGAGCCATAATATAGTGGGCAATCGCAAATCCGTGATTTAATCCCAAAGCAATGGAACCGCCTGATTCTTGCGTAATATCCCCCGCGACAAAAAGGCCGGGGATATTCGTCTGGTAATTTTCATCATGTACCGGTTTACCGTCTTCTTCACGAATACCGCTGCTTTGCAAAAAACCGCTCGGAGTCGTTCCTCCGATCGCATATACCAGCCGATCAAACACTTCAGCCTCGCGGTCCGAGAAGATCACTTTGATTTGTCCGCCTTCACTTTCAAGCTCCGTAATCTCCGTGTTTAGCAAAGGACGTACTTTTCCTGTATCAACGGCACGTTCGATATCGGCTTGGTTGGTAGGATTGGCACGGCGAAACGTTCCGCGACGGTAACAAATCGTAACATCGTTTCGTTCACACAGTTCTACGGCATATTCAATCGCCGAATCTCCACCGCCGACAACCATAATCTTTTCGCCGTTTCCGCATCCGTCCAACGTAAAATGGACCTGATTTTTGATTGAGGGCGGAATCTTGTAATCGGGTTTATTCGGTTTTCCCATCCGACCTATCGTCACTACGACATTTTTTGCACGAAGCGTCCCCCCGGCGATGAAAACATCAAATACATCATCTTGTTTGACGATTTTTTGTACTTCGGTATGCGTTTTTAATTCAACAACCTCATTATCGAGCAGTTGATCAAAAAAATCGAGAGTACTCTCTTTTGTCCCATCGACAAAATAGATCGTCCCGTCCAATTCGACCTTTTGCCCTTTCCAATCTTTATCTACCCGCTTGTTGTCTTTATAAAATTTTCGGATCGTAGCATTATGATTCTCGTCTTTTTCCAGCAATACGATATCGCGCATTCCTAGCGCGTAACTCTCAATCGCCGTCGCAATCCCAGCAGGTCCTGCGCCTATAATTGCCAATTGGTATGTATGTTCCATCAAGACTCCTCACTTTCTCAATCTAAACGCTGCCAAGTTGCAGAGAACCATTTAGAGATATACTTTATCACAAAGAGGGATAAAATCCGATTTATGCTATCATTTTCAAATGTACTATGTCATTCAACGTCACCACGGAGATATAAAAAAGCATTATCTTGCTTACACTGTTCCGCGGTATATCAGCTCAAATACCAGTCAAAATATTATTTTTGAATTTACCCAAAACGGTGTCGTAAAACGAAAATGGGCACCAAAAGAAGAAATTATCCTTCTAACGGATGATAAAGAACTCTTTCAAACCACGCTCGAAAAACTCGAAAGTCTCAAACGGACCCATCTGGAAAAAATTGATGCCGCAGAAGCACAATTGAACCACGAAATATCCGCATTACTGCAGACTATGAAATCCGAATTCGAGACCATCAAAAAAGGCTCGTAATTCGGCTCCTGCAACATTTTAATTACAATTGCATGTTATAATGACACCATCAACTAAACGTCTTAAGGAGACTTAGATTATGAAAAAAATAGCATTCTCTGCTTTGCTTGCCGCTACATTGCTGGGCGCAAGCGAATACAATTTCGAAATCAGCCCGATGGCGGGCTATGCGTTCCCTAGCGGACAGCATTTGGATGATCACGGTGTTTACGGTGCCGAGTTCCAATACAACGGTGTTGAATCTGATATCAAACCTGAATTGTCGGTTCTATACAGCAACGCCGATTACGACAACAGCAACCTCGATACCGATATTTTCCGTATGGCGTTAAACGGAGTTTATAACCTCACTCCAAGCAACGGCGTAACACCGTTTGTTAAAGCCGGTCTCGGATACGAAACAATGAGCGAACATGCATTCGACAATCATAACAGCGCATTTGCCGATGCGGGTGCAGGGCTAAAAATCGCCCTTGCGGAGCAAGTAGCGCTTAAACTCGAAGCGATCGATATGGTTAAATTCAATAACTATAGCTGGGACAACAACCTCCTAATCATGGCGGGTCTCTCTTTCGCGTTCGGCGAAAAAGCGCAACCGGCAGCACCCGTTGCCGCTGCACCTGAGCCAAAACCTGAACCGGTAGCCGCTCCGGCACCGAAACCGGCTCCTGCACCTGCACCGAAACCGGTTGTAGCGGCTCCGATTGATAGCGACGGAGACGGTGTATTTGATCCTCAGGACAAATGTCCGAACACTCCGGCAGGTTTCAAAGTAGATGTTGACGGATGTCCGTTAAAAGCGACTTTGCACCTTAATTTCTCTACCGATTCCGCTAAAGTGGATGCGGAAGGAACAGCAAAAGTTAACGAGTTTGCTACATTCTTAAAAGAAAGTCCTGCCTATAAAGCAAACATTGTCGGACATACCGACAGCACCGGATCAGACAAACATAACCAAAAACTTTCTGAAAAACGGGCAGAAAAAGTAAAAGCAATGCTTGTTGAAGACGGTGTAGCCGCAGAACGTTTAACATCTGAAGGGATGGGTGAGAAAATGCCTGTCGCTACAAACAAAACAAAAGCGGGACGTGCTGAAAATCGCCGTATCGAAGTGGAACTTTGCCAATAACGCTTTAACATTTCCCTCTGTCGAGGGAAATACTTTTCCTCTTACTCTCGTACTTTATCTCCAAACTTCATCATAAACTTTTGAATCTTCGGTGCAATCACCGCATAACAATACCCTTGCGTCGGATGCTCATTATAATAATTCTGATGATATGTTTCCGCCGGATAAAATGTCGGAGCCGCCGTCAATTCCGTAACTATCGGATCGTTCAGATTTTTTTGTGCTTCTGCAATCGATAGTTGCGCTTTCTCTTTCTGCGTTTCATTGTAATAATAAATGACGGATCGGTATTGCGTCCCGCGATCGGCCCCTTGCGCATTCAAGGTCGTCGGATCATGAATAGCCCAAAAGATATCCAATATCTCTTCATACGAAATCGTGTCGGGGTCGAAGGTGATTTCGACTACTTCCGCATGTCCTGTCGCACCGCTGCATACTTGCTCGTAACTCGGATTTTGACGTGCACCTCCGGCATATCCGCTGATGGCCGACTCAACTCCACGAACCCGATTATAGACGGCTTCGATACACCAAAAACATCCGCCGCCCAAAAGAGCTTTTTCTATTGCCTTCATCGGAATCCCTTTTTTTAGGAGGATTATCCGTTAATTTTACTATGGCTGTCTTGAGATATCGTATCTAACCAAAAGTTTAAGCACAACATGAACCGCCGCCGCACGAACTCTTCTTATTGCGGCGAAGCAGTATAAAGTTGTACGCAAGAAGGGTCAATAATATCCCCGCTCCAATATTCTCGATCCATCCGTTTTCTTCATGATGCATGATCATCGTTTTGAGACTCATGGGATCGAAAAACGTATCAAATATCATTCCGAATCCTACACTTCCTACAATAATACTCCCCAGATAAATAATCAAGGCTCGTGTGCCGAGCATCGATTTAACCACCCCCATCGTCACAGTATTGGTTGCCGGGCCGGCACTCAAAAAGACAAAAGCCGCTCCAGAAGAGACGCCCGCCAATATCAACGATGCTGCTATCGGAAGCGATGCAGTGGCACAGACATACATCGGAACGGCTATCGCTACGGCGATAAGATATCCCAGCCAAACGTTGTGGCTGAAATAATGACCCAAACTCTCAGGAATCATCATTGAGATAAAAGATCCGATCACCAATCCCCAAAACAGTGCGGTCGCAATTCCTCCCAATAGCGATACATAGCCGTAATAGAGTGCATTTTTAAGAGAAAATGGGCGTTTCACGGATTCAGATGGCGATTTGACCTGTATCGTATTTTGGAGGGGAACATTCGGAGAAAGCGAAAATTTCGGCGTAGCGACAACTTTCGGATCACTTCCTAAATTAGCGACGATTCCGGCAACTACGGCGATGATGCTTGACGTAACGACACGATAGAGAGTAAACGCCCAACCGAACATCCCATACGTAGCCAGAATCGAATCGATTCCGGTAATAGGGGTGGAAATTAAAAATGCGAGAACGGCGCCGTCTGATGAACCTTTGCGTTTTAATTCCGCGGCAAAAGGGATGACACTGCACGAGCAAAGCGGCAGAGGGATTCCAAAAAGGGTCGCCTTTAGGACAGACTTCGTATCTTTGGCACCCAATTGGCGTCCGATCCAACCTTCCGGGATCAATTCATGCAATACTCCCGCAATAAATAATCCTATAACGATATAAATTCCCATTGCCGCCGTCAAATTCCAAAACGATTCCCATAACGCTTCCATGGCTTTTTCCAGTTATTAAATTAATAATTATTATCGAATTATCCCCTTTTCATCTTTTGCTTTATTGAAATAGCGTAATTACTGCAATAACCTCGGGGTTAGTACAGTTATCGTTCAGTAACTATTTAAAGATACAATGACATTCAATTTATAAAAAGGAGAACCCGATGGACAAATTAACGCCATTTGAAAAAATGTTGCTTAAAAAACTACGCAAGTCTAAACGCGCCAGCTGGATGGTTGACTAAAACACTTTTTTTGCTCGCAAGAGCATCTGCTTTTCTGACGTTTTAATAATCTTCGCTTATTGACTTTATCCGCCACATAACGTATAATCCTCTATTATTCGTAGCAATATCTTTACTTATTACCGTATCGGAGCGTAATCCTGTGAAAAAAGTAACCGTAATCGGCGGCGGAATCGCCGGAATCGAAGCTGCAATTTTCTGCCGGAAAGAGGGTTTTGAGGTCGAACTGATCAGTGATCGCACCTATCTTTTTATTTATCCTATCGCTATTTGGATCCCCGTATCGACGCTCTCTTTTGAAGAAGCCAAAATGTCGCTTAGTACATTGGCGGAAAAACACGGATTTTCTTTAACCGTCGATACCGTTACAGCCATTCATACCGATACAAAAACACTCACTCTGGAAAAAGGGGGAATCCGCATCGAAGAGATCCTGATTATCGCAACGGGAAGCGGCAAGATGAGACATCCGGGGTTGGAACATACACTTAGCATATGCGGTACACCTGAGCAATCGCTTCAACTAAAAACACAGATCGACCGATTGATCGAAAAAGGGAGCGGTTCGATCGCATTCGGTTTCGGCGGCAACCCCAAAGATACCAGTGCCGTACGCGGAGGACCGGGATTCGAACTTTTTTTCAATCTTCATCATAAACTTAAAAAACTTGGAATACGAGATCGTTACACCATGACATTTTTTGCTCCGATGGCACAACCCGGAGCACGTATGGGACCGAAAGCACTCTCCATGATGGAACATATGTTCGAAAAAAACAACTTTTGTACCCGATACGGGAAGAAGATCAAAGCATTTCAGGAAAATGGCGTAGTTTTTGAAGACGATTCCGTATTAGAAAGCGATTTGACGATGTTTATCCCTGCTGGAAACGGAAGCGATATGATAGCTAAGAGCGATCTGCCGAAAAATGAAGCGGGATTTATCCGAATTACTTCGACGTGTGCGGTCGAAGGGGTCTCTTCTTGGTATGCCATCGGCGATGCCGCAGCCATAGAAGGGCCCGATTGGAGGGCCAAACAAGGGCATATCGCAGAAGTGATGGCCCGTATAACGGCACACAATCTTGCAATCGAACATCATCTCAAACAAGACGATCCTCAAACCTATCATGAGCATCTGAACATTTTATGCGTTATGGACATGGGAAACGGTGCAGGATTTGTGTATCGAGATGACGCCAAAGCGTTATTAATCCCGATGCCGTTTGTCGGGCACTGGATGAAACAGTTGTGGGGACATTACTATAAAAACTCAAAAATGGGTCGTATTCCACGCCTTCCTGGGTTGTAAACACATTTACCTCTATTGATCTTTGTTTTGCTTTTCGTTAACATCGCTGCGTCATACTGTCATACGAGCGCTTCATCAAGAAGCACTATTTTAAACAAGGAGCCCCCTATGTTACGAACCCTCGTATTGTCGACATTAGCCTTTACCTTTCTCAGTGCATCCGTTCCCTCACCGATGTCCATGGCAACCGATCTGAATCTTTCTACACAGCAAATCAAAAAACTGCAACGGATCGATGCCGCGGTAGAACAGGTTAAACGACACTCTTATGCCAAACAGATCGAAGTTCTTACCCCTGATCAAAGAACCCGTTTCTGTACCCGACAAAAACCGCTATGTGACAACTACTGAAAGAGAGCCTATGATCCAAGCATTGATGGTCGAAGATGATCCCGATATTACAACCCTGTTAGTCAATTACCTCAAACAGCACGGTATTCTCGTCAATGCCGTTTCAACCCCTTCAGCAGGCCTGAATCTGCTGGACACCGATCATTTCGATCTGATTATTTTGGATCTGACGCTGCCGCAAATGGACGGTCTCGAACTGTGTAAGGAAATTCGTCTTAAAACGGACATTCCGATTCTAATATCCAGTGCCCGCAGCGATATTAATGATAAATTGGTCGGCTTGGAATACGGTGCCGATGATTATCTGCCCAAACCCTATGAACCCAGAGAATTGATTGCCAGAATCAAAAGTGTCCTCAGACGCTACCGCCCATCTGTGGAAAATAAGAACAAACCTTTCGTGCTAAACGAAAGCGAACAGCTCATAACCTATCGAGACGCCCCCCTCTCATTGACCCGAGCCGAATACGAGATTCTTTCTCTCTTCATTATGCATCAAAATCAAACGCTCAGCCGCGACTATCTAGCGAACAACTGCGAATCCATTTCATGGGAAAGTTCGGCACGTACGATCGATGTCATTATCAGCCGTTTGCGCCAAAAAATCGAAGCCGATCCTAAAAATCCCCGTTATATCCATTCCATCCGCGGAAGCGGATACCGATTCACCGGCTGATCGATGCGTCAGAGTATCTTTTTAAAAATCACACTTCTGTTTCTAATCACGTTTATCGGTATGGGAATCGGCTTTTTTGCCGTCCACGAAGAGCTTCTCAAAGAACATCGACATCAGCTGGAGATGGAAGCGGGAAATCTTTTTTTGCATTTGCGAAAAAGTGTCCCGCTCTCGTATCCCATGCGCCGAATCTATCTCCAAAAACGGGGATACAGTATTATCAGCCCTTCTGCGAATCTGTTGAAAACGCTCAAAAATACGTTTGATACAATCCCCGAAAATTTCCCCGAAGAGATCAAAGAATCGATGCAGGAGGGGAGAATCCAGGTTTTAAAAGATGAACGAAACCTTTATATCTATCTGACTAAAGCCACTCCACCCATGCTGATCGTCAAATCCGGGGCTGCCGCCAAGCCCGTATGGCCCGAAATCGTTTTTTTAGTCTTGATGATTTCACTTCTCCTTTTATATTGGCTTATCATCAAAACGCTTTTCCCTTTGAAAACATTGATCCATGCGATTGTACATTACGGCAAAGAAGGAAACTATACGCCGATCAACAGTCCCAAAAAAGATGAAATCGCCCTCGTTGCCAATGCCCTAGATGGAGCGATGCGTAAAAATCAAACCCTGATGGAAGCACGCCGCCTTTTTCTTCGGAATATCATGCATGAGCTGAAAACGCCGATTACCGTCGGTAAATTGGCACTGCCGTTTTTACATAGCGGCGAAGAAAAATCGATTTTGGAACGTGCTTTTTTTCGGATGGAACATCTCATCGGCGAATTGGTACGAGTCGAACAAATCACCTCCGGCGCACTCGCCCCGAACATACAACCCTGCCAGCCCAAAGCCCTGATCGACAAAGCCAAAGAGCTCCTTTTTCTCTCCGATGAAACCGTCGTCACCCTCTACGATGATAGTGTGTTTTATGCCGATTGCGATGTTTTTATCACCGTCTTTAAAAATTTAATCGATAATGCAATCAAGTATAGTCCGGATCATATGGTCCGGATCACTCAGCAGGGCTCTTCTATCGTCTTCTGCAACCGCGGAGAACCGTGGCCCGCAGGAACCTCTCTCAAAGCATTGAGCGAGCCTTTTTTTCATTCGAACGAGAACTCGTACAGTTTTGGCTTAGGGCTCTATATCGTCCAATCCATCATCGATGCCCATAATTTCAAACTCACTCACCATTACAGCACAAACGAGCATTATTTTACGTTGGAATGCCGGAATCCGCTTGTACCGCTCGATTAAGGCGGATATCGAAACAAGCTCCCTTCGGCGTATTATAAACGCTTAGTTTTCCCAAAAAATGTTTTTCGATAATCGTCTTGGCCATATACAATCCGATTCCCGTTCCTTGCGATTCGAATTTAGTGGTGAAGTACGGGTCGAATATTTTATCGATAATCGTCATCGGTATCCCTCCGCCGCTGTCTTCTACGCTGATCGTACAATAGCGTTCATCACTCTGGGAACGGATGAGAATCCACCTCTCGGCTCCTCTATGGTGTTCAATTGCTTCTCGGGCATTATTGATCAGATTGATCAACACCTGCTTTAACTCATTAGGATAAACCAACACGTTCATAGAAGGATCGATTTCGCGTTTGACACTGATTTTTTTACGTACCAGTAACGGTCCGAGAAGCGCCTGAACATCATTAACCAAATCGTTAATATTGACCGATATCTGACTTCGGTCTTGTTTAAAAAAGTTACGGAAATCGTCAATCGTTTGCGACATATACTCGATCTGAGCTTCGGCGATATCAATGACATTGCTCGCTTCTTTCGATCCGCCTAACGAACAACTGAGACTTAACCGGGTCATCGAAAGACCTAAAATATTCAAAGGCTGTCGCCATTGATGGGCAATCGATTCGAGCATCGATCCGATCTCCGCCATTTTGGCCTGCTGCATCAGGAGCTTCTCTTGTTTTCGGTTTTTTGCAACCGCTTTTTCAATCTCTTCTTGAAGCCTTTGGTTGAATATCTCCAGTTCGTCCGTCCGTTGACGAACCAAAACGTCAAGACGGCGATTTTTATAGACGATCAACAAAAACAAAATCGCTAAAAAGCCCGCAACGCTCCAGATAATGATATAGTTGACCGGTTTTTCCCGCTCCATCACCATCCAGCGTCCGTGAATCTCCTGGTATTCCGACGGGGTCATCGAAGCCAAAACTTTATCCGAGATGGAAGCCAGCATCCCCCAATCGTTACGAAATGCAAAACTGAGCTCATATCGATACGGAGTCTCTCCGACCACCTTTAAGTGCTTAAGACCGTTACGCTCGATCAGATAACTGACGACGCCTAACCCTTCGATACAGGCATACGCATCTCCCGATTCAACTTTTTGGAGTGCTTCGAGAGCATTATCTGCAAGAACGGGAGTAATATTAGGGTGATTTTTGCGCAAATACTCCTCGGTCGCATACGAGCGGACAACCGCTACTTTTTTGCCCCCCAAATCGTTCAGGTCGTTGATATACCCGACATCCGAATCAGCTACGATTACAATCGACTGTTTTAAATACGGTCGGCTAAAAAGTAGACTCTCTTTACGTTTATCGGTTATTGCGGCACACGAGAGCATATCCAGCTCTTTTTTCTGAACCGCCCGTATCGAATCGCTCCACAACTGTCGACTGTAATCGACTTCAAAATGGATTCCTAGTCTTTTTTCGAGCAATTCCAGATACGATGCGCTGATACCCGAATGTCGCCCTTTTTCATCTATCGATTCGACCGGAGCCCAGTTGTGATCAATCCCCACACGAACCACCGGATGCGCTTTCAGCCATGCTTTTTCTTTCTCATTCAGGTGCATAACGCTGTGATTATACAAAAGCGGTTCAAAGGAAGGGATCGACTGTAAAATACCGACGAGACGGTACCCCTGCGCAATCATCTCCAAACGGACGGGATCGATCGATCCGAATGCGGTATTAGGACGGAAAGCAAGCTCTTTGAGTGTTCTACCTTCATATATCAACGCTTCAAGCGATTTATGCTGAGGATTGTATTTACGGTAGATCACTTCCGCCGCTTCATCGATATGATCAAATGCCCAAAGCCACCCTTTCATCGACGCTTCATAAAACGCTTCCGCCCGTTCGGGATGCTCCGTTATCTCCTGTTTGGTGGTGAAAAGGATATCGCTGTAATAATCGAATCCGTACTCTTTGGGATTAATCGCATACGTTTCAACCCCTGCCTTTTTCAGGATATACGGCTCATTTGAGATATATGCCACCATCGCATCGGTTTCTCCGCGTGCCAAAGACATCGGATCAAACGAATGAGGCTGTACCTGTAAATCGTCGACCGTTAGACCGACACTGCGCAGCATGGTCTGTATCTCGGCCCACTGCACCATATCGCGTGTGAGCATCACTCGCTTGTCTTTTAGCTCTTTCGCATCGGTAATATGGGCATCTTTACGGGTTAGCAATACCATTGGAGACGATTGGTAAATCGCCGCCATCAAGATCAAAGGATCGCCGTTGACATAATTGACGATCAATGAAGAGTGTCCGACACCGTACTGTGCCTTCCCTTCCAACACGCTCTTGATAGACGCTTCTTTTTTCTGGGCATCAAGGATCGTTACATCCAGCCCGGCGTTCGCATAATACCCTCTCTCTTTGGCGATGTAATAACCGGCAAATTGGAATTGGTTAAGCCACGGAAGCTGTAGCGTGACGTGTTCTTTCGAGCACGCTAATGAGACAAAAAAAAGTGCTAAAAGAAGTAATTTTCTCATTCTAAGAGTGTATCCAAAGAATTATATTTTGCTACTTATACCTCTTTTGGGTTCTCTTCGATAAAATCGCATTTTACTTTATTGCAAGGTCTATGTTATGTCGGTCAAAAACACGCTTCTTGAAACCATTTCCCGCCGTCCCCTTATCATCGACGGTGCTATGGGTACACAACTTCAAGAGCGTGCCGACAAGATCCCCGAAAGTGCATGGGAAGGGCTGGAGGGGTGTAACGAACTTCTCAACGTTACCTGCCCGGAAGTAATGAGCGATATTTTCCACGCTTACCTCACTGCGGGAGCCGACCTCATCACCACCAACACCTTCGGTGCCTTTAGCTGGGTACTCGATGAATACGGGATCGGACACCGAGCTTATGAGCTTTCCCGAGCGGGAGCTGCCGTTTGTAAGGCCGAGTGTGAAAAATTCTCATCCCCTGAGCAGCCCCGCTTTGTACTCGGCTCTATCGGACCGGGAACGAAACTCCCCTCTTTGGGACATATCCATTATGATGAGATGTATGCGGGATATTTAGAGTGTTGTCTCGGTTTGATCGACGGCGGATGTGACATTTTTCTTCTTGAAACCTGTCAAGACCCCTTGCAGATCAAAGCGGCACTTCACGCCTGCGAAGCGGCGAATAAAGAACGCTCTACGGCTCTGCCGATTATGGTCTCCGTCACTATCGAGCTGGCGGGAAGTATGCTCATCGGAACCGATGCGGCAACGATTGCCACAATTTTGGAACCTTTTGACATCATCAGTCTGGGATTCAACTGCGGTACGGGACCGGAGCAATACGCCAAACATGTTAGAACCCTCTCTGAAGTATGGGGCAAACCGATCTCGGTGCACGCTAATGCCGGATTGCCGCAAAACCGCGGCGGCTATTCGTACTATCCGATGGGACCCGATGAATTTGCAAAGCTTCAATGCGATTTTTTAAACTATGACGGTGTCAGCTTCCTAGGGGGATGCTGCGGTACGACTCCTCAACATATACGCGCATTGGTCGATAAAGTCTCCACGATTGAGCCTAAAAAACCGAGCGGAGAGACGAAACCGTCCATCGCATCGCTGTTTAATACGGTCGAACTGATCCAAACCCCCGCTCCTCTTTTGATCGGTGAACGCTCCAACTCTACGGGGTCTAAAGCGTTTCGGGAACTGATCATCGCGAGCGATTACGAGGGGACACTCAGTGTCGGCCAGGCACAGGTACGCGACGGCGCTCATTGTCTGGACGTCAACGTCGAGTTTGCCGGACGTGACGGTGCGGTCGATATGGCGCACGTTATGAGGCTCTACAACCAAAAAATTCCACTCCCCCTCATGCCCGATGCGACACGGGTCAACACGATGGAAGAAGCGCTCAAATGCATTGGCGGTAAACCTATCATCAATTCGGTCAATCTCGAAGACGGTGAAGAGCGTCTGGATGCTATCTGTTCTCTCGCTAAAAAGTTCGGAACGGCATTGGTCTGTCTCGTTATCGATGAAAAAGGTATGGCAAAAACGACAGAAGATAAAATGCGGATTGCGGATCGTATTTATGATCTGTGCGTCAACCGCCACGGCATCGATCCGCGCAATCTGATGTTTGATATGCTCACCTTTACGGTGGGAAGCGGAGATCTGGAGTACCGTGATGCCGCCATCCAAACCCTTGAAGCGATCCGACAGCTCCACGCCAAATATCCGAATGTAGGTTCAACACTGGGTCTTTCCAATATCTCGTTCGGTCTTAGCATGAATGCCCGTGTCTTTTTGAACAGCGTTTTTTTACACCACTGTATCGAAGCGGGGATGACGAGCGTCATCATCAATGTCAAACACATCATCCCACTCTCTAAAATGTCCGAAGAAGACCGTGCTATCTGTGAAGAGCTTTTATTCCATCCCGATGATCAGTCCCTGTTTAAGTTTATCGGACACTTTAGCGATAAAACCATCGATAACTCTAAAAACGATGAAGCCTATGAAGCGCTCAGCGATGAAGAAAAGATTGCCAAGCTCCTTCTCGACGGGGACAAAGAACGGATGATCCCTCTTGTAGAGAAGGTTCGCCATTCGATCAATCCGGACCGTATCGTCAATGAAATCCTTATCGATGCGATGAAAGTGGTCGGCGAACTTTTCGGATCAGGAAAAATGCAGCTTCCGTTCGTACTGCAAAGTGCCGAAACAATGAAAACGACGGTCGATTATCTCAATCCGTATCTCTCCAAACAGGAAAAAGAGACCGATACTACCCTCGTGATCGGAACCGTCAAAGGAGATGTGCATGACGTCGGTAAAAACCTCGTCGATATTATCCTCTCGAACAACGGATTCAAGGTGATCAATATCGGGATCAAAACGGAACTCGAAGAGTATCTTGAGGTCATGAAATCCAAAGAGATTCACGCCATCGGGATGTCTGGACTGCTTGTTAAATCGACCCAGGTAATGCGGGATAATCTGGAAATGATGGCGGAGAAGGGAATTACGACTCCGGTACTATTAGGAGGTGCGGCACTAACCCGCAGTTTCGTAGACGATTTTTGCCGACCGATCTATCAAGGGCCGATTTTTTATTGCCGTGACGCCTTTGACGGAGTTATCGCGATGAGCCGTATCGAAAAATACAACGCCGATCCGAGCGTGGGTCTCGATACCCGTCTCGGCGGCGACATGGTCGAAAAAGCTCCTAAAGAAGTAGTTGATGTAATCATACCGCCGTACCACGAGCTCAAAATGCCGAGTGAGGTTAAAATTCCAACCCCGCCGTTTTGGGGACGACGTGTATTGCGTCGCGAGCAGCTTGATTTTGACATGGTATGCGAATGGATCAATAAACGCAGCCTCTTTAAATTGCATTGGGGATACAAACGTGCCGGGATGAGCGTAGATGAGTACAAAAAACTTTTGGAAACTAAAGTCTACCCAGCCTATGAGCGGATCAAGGGCGAGATTGTGAAGCGGGGACTGTTCGACCCGACCGTGATCTACGGCTACTATCCTGTGCGAAGCAGTGATCATGAGTTATTGATTTTTGATGAGAGCTGCGGATGGAATATCGATAAAAATGCCAATCGTCAGCCTCTCGACGAGGTAATCGGGAATGCCAAATACGTATTTGAATTTCCGCGTCAGCGCAAAGCCCCGCATCGGGCACTCAGCGATTTTTTCAACCATACGCGTGATGACGTATTGCCACTAACGTGTGTCAGTGTCGGAGATAAGTTCAGCGAATATGAAAAAGAGCTCTATGCCGCCAATGAATATCTCGAATACAATCTCGTGCACGGATTCGGGGTGGAGCTGGCCGAAGCGTTAGCCGAAGTGGCGCATAAACAAATCCGGCTCGATCTGAATATCGCAAGCGATGATGAAGGATTCAGCCTGCGCGATGTCCGCCTCAACCGATATGCCGGGGCACGATACAGTTTCGGATATCCGGCGTGTCCTGATTTGGAACCGAGCCGAATTATATTCGATCTTTTGCGCCCTGAAGAGTTCGGGATTACCCTCTCTGAGACGTTTCAAATTCATCCGGAGCAGAGTACGACGGCACTCATCGTCCATCATAAAGAGGCGACCTACTTCAATATCTAAAGAGCCTGGAATATCGCTCAGCAGGTATTGTGTTATAATCTGATTATTTTGACGATACGGGACAAAAAGATTTGATTGAGAACCAACAACAGATACTAGAGCAGACCAAACGTCTTTCGCTCCTTTTTGCCGAAGACAGCGCCCCTTTACGCACACGGATGAGTGCTGTTTTCGAAGAGTATTTTTACCGTGTCGACTGCGCCGTCGACGGATACGATGCTCTCGAAAAATACCGTGCATATTACGATACAAAACAAAAACATTACGATCTCGTCATCTCCGATATCCGGATGCCCCGCATGGACGGTGTGGAACTCACAGCCGAACTGCGTTCACTCCGGGAAGAACAACCTATTATTATCCTTTCCGCTCATGCGGAAGCCGACTATCTTCTCTCCTTGATTAATATCGGTGTCGCCCAGTTCATCACCAAGCCGATTCAATATCCCCAAATGTTTGAAACTTTATACAAAGTGTGCAGCAAGATCAATCAAGCCCATTTACCTGCCGAGCATCCGCAGAACATCATCGCCCTCAATCAGGATATTTTTTGGGATTTGGAAAAAAAGCTCCTGTTTGACCGTGAAAGTGCTATCCCTCTGACAAAATACGAGATCCTGCTGATGGAGATATTGACCCAAAAATTTGAACAAGTCTGCAGTACCGACGATATTCTGTACCATTTTTATCTCAACACGATCGACGTCAGCTCCGATAATATCCGCAGTATGATGATGCGGCTGCGAAAAAAACTTCCGGAAAAAGCGCTGACAAGTATATACGGAATGGGATATCGGTTATCCCATACCTAAAACGTTTTTCTACACCCGTATCTTCATAAAACGAAAATCATCGCTCTTTTTGTCTAATTAAAGTATAATAGATTAATTATGAACTTTAGGTCTCCATATGAAACGAATACTAGCCTATGCTGTTTTAACCATCGGAATTCTTTTGAGTATTGCCGCTTTTTGGTACTTGAGTGCCGGAAATGTATGGAATCTTTATTATCGCCCCTATCTCGATTTATTCGATCAAACCCGAACTTACGAACCGTGGATAATTTTACTCATAGGAATTCTTTTTTCCCTCTCTGTTTTTGCGATCATGCTCTCGATCTTTCGGACCGAAGAAAAGGCGCACGCTATGGCAGTGAAAATTACGGAAAAACTTTCACTGCAAAAACAGCGTTTGGACAATATTTTCGAAAACAATGCCGCCGGTATTTTCGTTGTAGACCAAAATCGAGACATTATTATGAGCAATCAGCGTTTTTGCGACATTTTAGGCTATACCAAAGAAGAGCTGATAGGGCAAAATGCATCGTTCGTCCATTTGAATGAGAAAAAGTACCGCGATTTTGCTTCCTATTTCTCAAAAGCAAAGGACGGGGAAAGGGCAAAAATCGAATACCCGTTCAAAGCCAAAAACGGGGATGAAGTGATCTGTGAATTTCTGGGAACCCAAATCGAACTCGACCAGGGAGACACGGGTGTAATCTGGAGTGTTTTGGATATCACCGATCGTAAAACAGCAGAACAGGAACTTCTCAAGAGCGAAGAAAAATTTCGCACTATGTTCATGAAACAAGATGCACCGATGCTCCTTATCGATCCCGAAACCAATATGATTTTAGACAGCAATTATTCGGCAGGACGGTTTTACGGGTATTCTATGGCAGAGATGCAAGGGATGCATATCGGTAAAATCAATATCCTCGACACGGAAGAGATCGATCAGGAGACCAAAGCCGCAGTAACCGAGAAACAGAATTTTTTTATCTTCAAACATAAACTTAAAAGCGGGGAGATAAAAACGGTGGAAGCCCACTCTTCCCCCTTTATGCTCAACGGTAGAAAGGTTCTTTTCTCTATTATCTTCGACATCACCGAACGGGAAAAATCCGAACAAAAACTGCTCACTGCTTCCGCACTGAACAAAGCGTTGCTAGATAACAGCGCCGTCGGAATATTTTTGGCATCACCGGAACGCATCATCATCGAAACCAGCAAAAGAGCCTGCGAGATGTTCGGCTATGCCCCCGAAGAGCTGATCGGTAAAAGTTTCCGTTTGATCCATATCTCAGACGAATCGTTTAACGCTTTTAAAGAAGAGTACAAAGCCCTTTCACGAAGCAGCATCACCAACATCGAATATCCGTTTCTGAAAAAAGACAAAACCCTTTTTTGGTGTTCCGTATCCGGCACGCCTCTCGACGATGCCGATCTGGCCAAAGGGATCATCTGGACGCTCCAAGATATCACCGATCGTAAAACAGCGGAAAAAGCGATGATTGTCGCTAAAGAGCAAGCCGAAGAAGCCAACATCGCCAAAAGCCGTTTTTTGGCCAATATGAGCCATGAAATCCGGACACCGATGAACGCTATTTTAGGATTATCCCAGTTGATGCTCAACAGCGATCTAACTCCTAAAGAACAAGATTACCTCAATAAAATCACCAGTTCATCCAAAATGCTCCTCGGTATCATCAACGATATCCTCGATTATTCGAAAATCGAGGCCAATAAACTGGAATTGGAGCTCAAACACGTCAACCTCGAAGACATTCTCTCCCAGCTTCGGATCCTTTTTAACCAAAGTGCCGTAGCACAGGGAGTTGAGCTCTATTTTTACCTCCACAACGATGTTCCGCGTATTATTATCGGAGATGAATTGAGGCTCGATCAGGTTCTATCAAATCTTTTAAGCAATGCACTCAAATTCACTCATGAAGGAACCGTCACTCTAGATATTTCTCTGAAAGAGAGACGCCAGAAATATGCACTCATCGAATTCAGCCTCAAGGATACCGGTATCGGATTAAGCGCTGAAGAAAAGGGAAAAATTTTCAAACCTTTCAGTCAAGCGGACACATCGACAACCCGTAAATACGGCGGAACGGGTCTCGGGCTCGTTATTTCACAAAAACTGCTTCAGGCGATGGGGGGAGAGCTGCAAATCGACAGTACCAAAGGAGAAGGTTCGACATTTCGTTTCGAACTTGAGGTGGAGGTCATCTCATGGGAACCGGAACATCCGGTCATCCGGCAACAGGCGTATCGGATATTGATAGTCGACGATCAAGAGATCTCTCAAATCATCCTTAAAGACATTCTTGATAGTTTCGGATGTACGACCGATGTCGCATCAAGCGCCGATGAAGCGCTTAGCATGATTCTCAAAGCCGATAGCGAAGAGATCAGTTACGATGTCGTCATAATGGATTGGAATATGCCGGAAATGGACGGAAAAGAGGCGATCAAGCAGATCAAAAAGATGGAAGAAGAAGGACTCATCCGTACTAAATTCCCGTCGATTTTGATGGTAAGCGCCCACTCTATCGAAGAGATACAGTTGGATGATATCGAGATCGAGGCTTTCTTGACCAAACCGGTGACCAGTTCCACCCTTTTCGATGCCCTCTCCATAGCTAAAAACGGTATTCATCAAATGGTTAAGCACAAAGAACAAAACACCATTCCCGATCTAAGCGGAATCAACGTACTCTTGGTGGAGGATAACGAACTCAATCAGGAAGTGGCGACCATAATGCTCCAAAAAGCCGGAATCGATGTCAAAGTCGCTCAAGACGGAAGAGAAGCGGTACGTATTTTCCTCTCCGATCCCGACTATTTCGATCTCATTTTGATGGATTTGCAAATGCCGATTATGAGCGGATACGAGGCGACGGCATCGATTCGTGAATATAATGCCCATATACCGATAATCGCCCTCACCGCAGCCGCCATGATCGAAGACAAAGAAAAAGCGCTTACCGCCGGAATGGACGATCATTTGAGCAAACCGATCGATATGGACGAACTCTACGCCATCATTATCAAATGGACAGAGAGGGAAAATTTCCCGTCCGAAGAAACGCCACCTGCACATTCGACGTTCTCGACCTCCGTTTTAGACAAACAATACATCCTCGATCTTGTCAATGGCAAAGAAGAGCTGCTTCATAAACTCTTGAGTAAATTTCTTTCTCAATTGGAAAACGAATTTTCGACCCTGACCCTTCTACTATCCGAAAATGATCCCGCCGCATCGCCTTTAATTCACACCCTAAAAGGGGTCAGCGGAAATCTGGGAGCCAAAAATCTGTTCGAACAATGCAGCTTTCTAAATTCACAGCTCAAAGAAGGAAAATCGGCTGATGCAAAGGATATCCATCGCCTAAAAAGTGCTATGGAAGAGGTCAAGATCGTCCTTCGCGATTTGCTTTCATCTCCATCCGACCTCTCTTCCCCGGCGAAAAAAATGGATTCGGATGAACTTCAAACAAAAATTCAAACGCTGCGACACGATCTTAAAAACGGGAATATAGTACAATTAGAGACGGAGCAGAGTTTCGTTGAGAGCATCCGCGGATTGGTCGATTCTCAGTCACTTGCGCATTGGAGTGAGGCGATTGAAGACTTTGATTACGAAAAAGCTTTAACAATCATGAGTGAATGGAACCTATGAAAATACCCGACTCAAAAGCCACGATACTGATAGTCGACGATGCCGCGACCAATATCGCCCTCCTCTCCAACCTGCTGCAGGATACCTATAAAATCAAAGTGGCCAAAAACGGCCCGAAAGCTCTGGAAATCGCACGCTCTCAAGAGAAGCCCGATCTTATTTTACTCGATGTCGAAATGCCGGGGATGGACGGATACGAAGTGTGCAAAAAACTCAAAAGCAGCTCTCAGACCAATAACATACCCATCATTTTCGTGACAGCCCGCAACGATGTCAAAGACGAAGAGTACGGACTCAATCTCGGGGCGGTCGATTATATCTCGAAGCCTTTCCATCCGACGATCGTCAACATCCGGGTCAAAAATCATATAGCTCTAAAACTCAAAAGCGATTGGCTCGAAGAGCTCTCGATGATCGACGGTTTAACCCATATCCCGAATCGGCGCTATTTCGATGAGACATACGAAAAAAAATACAAAGAGACGCTAAGAGATAAAAAAACATTCGCGGTACTGATGATCGACGTCGATTACTTCAAATCATACAATGACCATTACGGACACGGTAAAGGGGACGAATGTTTAACCCATATAGCCTCTTCCCTTCAAAATACACTCCAACGACCAAACGATATGGCGTTTCGTTACGGAGGCGAAGAGTTTGTCGTCCTACTTCAAAACATCGATAGAGAGGGAGCTAAAAAAGTAGCCGCAAATCTGATCGAATCAGTCCATTCGCTCAATATCACGCACGAATACTCATCGCTTCAACCCTATGTTACCATCAGTGTCGGAATCGCGTTCAAAGATCACGATTGTATGATCGACAAAGAGGCCCTGATCAAAATGGCAGATGATGCCCTCTATGATGCGAAAGAACACGGTAGAGACAGGTACGTAGAACATTTTACCGAGTAAAAGCCATCTCTGACTACCCTTTATTTCCCCACACTTTTTCGATCCATTCGCCCATTTTAGCCTCATATCCGCTGTTTTTAAATTCGACGAATTTCAATGGTTTGGAGAGGTATTTCTGCTCCACCCATCCGCCGAAATCGTGCGGATACAAATACCCTTTATGCTGCTGACGGATTGCCTCGGGAATATCGAGGATGATCCCGTTTTTTACCGCACTCTGTGCCGCGTTGATCGCATTATAGGCAGTGTTTGATTTTGGCGATGCACAGAGATAAATGACCGCTTGCGCCAATATGATACGAGCTTCGGGATATCCGATCTGTTTGACGCTCATCATCGCCGACGTCGTCAGCGTCAACGCCTGAGGATTGGCATTGCCCACATCTTCGGAGGAGAGGATTACCAAACGGCGGGCGATAAATTCCGGCGGTTCTCCCCCCTCTATCAGACGGGCGAGATAATAGATCGCGGCATCGGGATCGGAACCCCGAATACTTTTGATGAGAGCAGAAGCGAGATCGTAATGGACCCCTGCTTCGGAACTTCCCAGGGACTGGGCTGCGGGACGGAGCGATTTAAGTAGCTCGATCGTAATCGGCTGATTTAACGCTGTAGAGACTTCGAGCAATTTAAGCATGGCACGGGCATCTCCACCGGAACTTGCGATCAGATAATCACGGGCTTCTGTTTCCGTCTCGACCCCGGTTCGTTCTAACAAATCGGCTAACGCATCATAACCGATGGAATGCAGCTCAAATAAAAGCGAACGCGATCTCATCGCTGCAGTCAAGCTAAAATAGGGATTTTCCGTCGATGCACCGATCACTAACACGCTGTTTTTTTCCATAACCGGCAATAACACCTCTTGCTGGTTTTTTGCCAAACGGTGCACCTCATCGATGAAGATGAGAGGCTTGCTCAGCGAACCTTCGTATTGGTCGAAAATTTTCCGCAGCTGTTCTATCTTGAGAGACGTTGCATTGAACTCGTAAAATGGATATTCCATGACTTCTGCAATAATACGGGCCAGAGTCGTTTTACCGCAGCCGGGAGGTCCGTAAAAAAAAGAGTGGGTAAGAGCCGCCGTTTCGCATAACGTCCTCAGCGGAGCGCCCTGAGCGCATAAATGGGGCTGTCCGACGACGTCATCAAACGTCTTGGGACGCAGAAGATAGGTAAAATCGGCCAACGTTTATCCAGCAATCACTTTGACAACGACTTCGCGTGCTTGGCGGGGACCGTCGAATTCACCGAAGAAAATTCCCTGCCATTTTCCGAACATCGGACGCCCTTCGTGAACCGGGATGCTCACCGATGAGCCCATGCGCGACGACTTCAAATGAGCAGCGGCATTGCTTCCGACATGGGTATATTTTTCATCGCTTGGAATCACTTTGCTCAGTGCGCTCAACAAATCGCGGCGGAGATTCGGATCCGCATTTTCAAACAAAAAGACGCTTCCGGTCGTATGAGGGGTAAACACGACGCAAATCCCCTCTTTGACTCCCGACATAATCACCGCTTCTTTGACTTCGGCACTGATATCCATCAATTGTGTTTTGTGGCTGGTTGGAAACTTCAGTATTTTCATCTATTTTTCTCCCGTGTAGTATTTTTTTTCTCACTTTTTGAATGAGTGCTATGAGGTGTTTTTTTCACCGCTCTCTCTTCTGCCGCAGGTTTCGGCTTGCTTTTTTTCGTCTGCTCTTTTTCAACCGTATCCAAAAATTCCCGTAAAGAGCTGTATTCGTTCCGCTCTAAAAAGCGGACTTTCCCCGTCGGAAGATTATTCAGATCGATCCCTCCGAAGCTTAACCGTTTCAGATCGACGACCTCCGCGCCGAAATGGGCGAAAAAGCGGCGTAGTTCCCGATTCTGTCCTTCGCCGATCGCAACTTTAAGGACTGAAAAATCGCCCTGATTCTTTTGGATCTGATAGGCGTAAAACGGGGCAAAGCTCATCGATTCGACTGTCGAATGTTCGTGGGCTCCCGCCGTTGCGTCCGTAAGCTCCAACCCCTCGCCCATCGCCACTTTCATCGCATCGGTGACAGGGCCTTTGATTTTGATTTTGTACACCCGTTCCATTTTAGAGGTCATCAATGCCGTAGCGACGCGCGAAGCATCGGTAAGCAGCAACAGTCCTTCCGATGCGAAATCGAGCCGCCCGACCGGGATGAAATGGCGATAGTTTTTAGAGAGGGAATCGTAAATCGTTTTACGCCCCTGCGGGTCTTTTTTCGTAACAAGTTCCCCGCGAGGTTTGTTATACACGATCACCGTAAACTGATCCTGCGGAACAATTTTTTTACCGCTGATCGTCACGTTTGCGGCACGTTCATCGACTTGTACGGCAGGATTGGTCTCGACCTCTCCGTCAATACGAACATAACCGTCCAAAATCGCCTGATCGGCTTCGCGACGCGAATAGGTCGAATAGTGGGCAATAAATTTGTTCAGACGCATCATGAGATACCCGCTTCGACCAACGTATGGAGATGGAGTGCTCCCAGGATCATCTTGTTTTTATCCGTCACGACCAGCATCTGGATCTTTTTGTTCTCAATCAACACCAACGCATCGCTGGCGAGCATCGAAGAGTCGTCGATCGTCATCGGATTCTTCGTCGCATATCCGATACACGGCGCATCGAGTGAAAAGGTATCGTTCATCAGTGCACGGCGGATATCGCCGTCACTGAGCAATCCGGAGAGTTTCCCCGCGTCGTCGGTCAGCATCACCGTCCCTAAACGCCCTTCGCTGAGGGTCAAAATCGCCTCTTTCAACGACGTATTTTCATTTACGACCGGAAGGTTCTCCGTCCGCATCAAATCGCTGACTTTGACAAAAAGGCGCTTGCCCAATGCTCCGCCGGGATGAAACGAAGCGAAATCCTCTTTTTGAAAATTGCGCGCCTTCATCAGACATACGGCCAACGCGTCCCCCATCGCCAACGTCAATGTCGTCGAACTCGTCGGCGCGATATCGAGAGGACACGCCTCTTTCGTTACGCTGATGTCGATCACCTCATCACTGTAACGTCCGAGTGTAGAGGCAGGGTTGCGCGTCATCCCGATCAGAGGAATCTCAAAGCGTTTGATATGAGGCAAAATCGAGCTTAGTTCCGGGCTCTCTCCGCTGTAACTGATCGCCAGGACCGCATCCTCTTTACCGATCATCCCGAGATCTCCGTGCAACGCTTCGGTCGGGTGGAGGAAAAAGCTCGGTGTCCCGGTCGATGCGAACGTCGCGGCGATCTTGGCACCGATTAATCCTGATTTACCGACCCCGGTAATGATCAATTTTCCGCGGCATGCGAGGATCATCTCTACCGAGCGTGCAATCTCTTCGCCCAGCTTTTCGCCTGCTTCATGCAGAGTCTGCGCTTCAATTTCAAGTGTGTTTTTGGCTATTGCGATATAATCGTTCTTCATAAAAGTAATTATATCCGAATAACCCTTTAAAACAGGTGCAGAATGCAAAACCTCTATACCGAAGTCACCACGCTCGACCGACGCTGTGTCACCAACTATGCCCTTAGCGAAGAGCTCATGATGGAACATGCCGCAACAGCTCTGGAACATGCCGTCCGCTCTCATACGACGACGGGAGGTCGGGTTCTCATTGTCTGCGGAAGCGGCAACAACGGAGCCGACGGGCTGGCACTGGCCAGATTGCTCTATCCCGATTACGTTTTGAGCGTGCATCTCCCCTTCGGAGCGTCTTCCGCGTTATGCCAGCTTCAGCGCGAACGTCTCGAAAAACTCGGTGTCAAGTTTTCCGCGATTGACGAAGGTTACGATACGATCGTTGATGCGATGTTCGGAAGCGGGTTGAACCGTCCTTTGGGACCGACTGCCATCGACGTGCTCGAACAGCTCAATGCCCTGAACGGATACAAAATCGCCTGTGATATCCCAAGCGGGCTCTACGCTTCGGGAACTTTGGAACAATATACCTTCAAAGCCGATCTGACCGTAACGATGGGTGCGCTCAAACGCTCTCTCTACAGCGACGCAGCCAAAGAGGTGATCGGTACCGTCACCGTAGCCAATCTGGGAGTTGCCCGCTCGTCCTATGAGACTCCCTCATCATGGCAGCTCGCCGATGAGAGCGATTTATCGCTTCCGACACGTACCCGCACCTCGACGCACAAAGGAAGTTACGGCCATTTGGCAGTGATATGCGGCGAGAAGATCGGGGCCTCGGTTCTTGCCGGTTCAGCCGCATTACGGTTCGGAACCGGTCTCGTGAGCCTCATCAGCAACGAAAACGTTGCCATCCCCTATGAATTGATGCAAAGCCATTCCCTCCCCGCAACCGCTACGGCAATCGCTTTGGGGATGGGGCTGGGAGAAGAGTTTTGCGATGACGAACTCTCCCGGCTTCTGGACAACGCCCATCCGATGATTTTGGATGCCGATATTTTTTATCATCCGCTTTTCCTCTCCCTTCTAAAGCGCCAAAATATCGTATTGACACCCCATCCGAAAGAATTCGCCCATATTCTAAAAGTCTGCGGCATAGCCGACATCGATGTAGCGACCCTCCAAAATGACCGATTCAGCTATGCCGAGCGTTTCTGTGCGGCCTATCCTCATGCCGTTTTAGTGCTCAAAGGTTCCAATGTCATCGTTGCCCGACACGACACGTTCGTCATCAACCCGCACGGCACCGTTGCCTTGGCAAAAGGGGGAAGCGGGGATGTTTTGGGAGGACTGATCGGTGCTCTGCTTGCACAGGGATATGATCCGTTTGAAGCAGCTCTCAATGCATCGCTTGCCCATACGCTGGCTGCACGAAATGCTCTCATCAACAATTACGCCCTTACTCCACTGGATATTATAGAAAGAATAACTACTTTATGAAACGAATTATCGCCCTTTTTAGCGGCGAGGGGACCAACCTCGCCAACCTGATTGAAAAAATCCACCATAAACATGCACTTATCACCTGTGCTATCACCAACAATCCTGAGGCCGGCGGTATCGCCAAAGCCAGAGCAGCCGGAATTCCGGTCGAAATATGCGATCACACCCAATTTGATACCCGTGAAGCCTATGATGCGGCATTGGTCGAGATGATCCGGGAATACGATCCCGATCTGGTCGTCTTATGCGGTTTTATGCGGATTTTGACGCCGGTCTTTACCTCCCAAATCCGCTCCATCAATCTCCATCCTTCCCTCCTTCCGGCCTACAAAGGGGCCAAAGCGATCGAGCGAAGCTTCGAGAGCGGTGACCAGACCTGCGGGGTCAGTGTTCACTGGGTCAGTGACGAACTCGACGGAGGAGAAATTATTGCCCAACGTTCGTTCAACCGATCCGAAGATGAAACACTGGAGAGCTTTACCGCCAAAATCCGGGCAATCGAACACGAGATTCTCCCCTTAAGCGTTATTGCTATTGTCAAAGAATCGTAGAAACCCTAAGATTTCTTATGTTATAAACCCCCATTCATCTCCTAAGGAGCCTATTTTATGCATACTTTACACATCGGAAAATATACTCTCGGCAGCCGGCTCATCGTCGGGAGCGGAAAATACGCCGACTTTGAAACGACCAAAGCCGCTACACTGGCATCGGGTTCCGAACTCATCACGGTAGCCGTTCGCCGTCTGAATATCACCAACCCCAACGAGCCGAATCTGCGCGATACCTTTGCCGGAACCAACGTGAAGTTTCTGCCGAACTCTGCGGGATGTACCACAGCGGAAGAGGCGATCACCCTGTTTCGTCTCACCCGTGAAGCAACCGGCATCGATCTGATCAAACTCGAAGTGATCGGGGATACCCAAAAAACACTCTATCCCGACGTATTGGAGACCATCAAAGCGTGTGAAGTGTTAGCTAAAGACGGCTTTACGATCATGGCCTACACCTCAGATGATCCGATTATGGCACGCCGTCTCGAAGATGCGGGAGCCCATGCGATCATGCCGCTTGCCGCACCGATCGGTTCGGGTCTCGGAGTACAAAACAAATATAACATCGTGTTTGTCCGCGAAGCGGTCAAAGTACCGATTATCGTCGATGCGGGAATCGGATGTGCAAGTGATGCGGCATTAGCGATGGAGCTGGGAGCGGACGGCGTTTTGACGAACACCGCGATCGCACAGGCTCAGAATCCGATGCTGATGGCAGAAGCGATGAAAAATGCCGTAATTGCGGGGAGACTCAGTTATTTGGCCGGACGGATACCGAAACGTCCGTATGCTACCGCCAGCTCGCCGGTGGACGGGATGATCCAGTTTTAATCCCTTATGAGCCTTTTCGGCTTGAACAGAAAAGTGCTTTTCTATATTTTGATAATTCCGGTTAAATTCAATAAGACAACCACCAGCGCAATCGGCGCGATATAACGAAGGCTGAAATACCAGATAGGGAAAAACCACCCCATCTGCGGCTTTAACGCCGATACTACCCGCTCCTTTTCGATCACGTATCCGACAAAAATTGCCATCGCCAATCCTGCAGTCGGCAATAATACCGAAGAGGTGATATAGTCCATCCAGTCAAAGAAGTTTTTCCCTCCCCACGTCAATGCCGGAGCGCTCCATTCGATCTGCGATAAAATCGCGACAATACCGAATAAATAAAAGAACAGCCCCATCACAACAGCCGCTTTAATACGGCTAAAATCGTATTTGTCGATCAGATACTGCACCATCGGCTCTACCAACGAGACGGCAGACGTAAGGCCTGCAAACGCCAGAGCAAGAAAAAAGAGGACGGAAAAAACATTTCCGATGACTCCCATCTGAAAAAAGACGGCAGGCAAAGAGATAAAAACCAATCCCGGCCCTTTAGCCGGTTCGGCTCCATATTGAAACAAGAAAGTAAAAAGTACCAATCCGGCCACCAATGCGATGATCGTATCGCCGGCGATGACGAAAAGAGAACTATGCACCATATTTCCCTCTTTGGGCAGAGAGGCCGAATAAATCATAATCGATCCATATCCCAGTGATAGAGTAAAAAAAGCATGCCCCACCGCTACGGCAAACGCTTCGGAAGTTAATTTGCTCCAATCGGGTGTAAACATATATGAAAATGCCTGAGAAAATCCGTCCATATTAAACGCATACACGAACATGACCCCCAAAATCAGCATCAGAGCAGGCATCAAAACCATATTAAATCTCTCAATCCCCCCTTTTATCCCTTTGGCGACAACTGCCGTAGTAATGAAAAAAGCGATCGTATGAAAAAAGATTTGCGTCCCGAGCCCTTGTTTCAACATAGTATTAAAAGCCGTTTCAGCCTCCGATACCGAAGAAGGAAGCTGTATCATCGCCACCGTAATATAATTTAAAATCCATCCGATTACCACCGAATAATAGATCATGACCAAAGAGCTGGTAACGCCCATCCATCCCGCATGTTTCCACCACTGCTTATGTCTGGGTGCCAATGTCTCAAAATTGGCGACACAATCTCTACGTCCGAGATAGCCGATCAGCATTTCCGCTATCATCACCGTAAATCCGACCAACATAACCGTCATCAAATAGACCAGTACGAACGCACCGCCTCCGTATTCACCCGTAATATACGGAAACTTCCAGATGTTTCCCAAACCGACGGCAGAACCGACCGCCGCCATCATAAACCCGATTCTGCTAAACTGCGCTATTTTCATCGTATTTTTCCCCCACTCACTTGGCCTTATTATAGCTAAAATGAAAAATCGCCAAATGGTATTGACATTAGGATATTTTTCAATTATAATTTCGCCTCACTAATTCAGCTCATTTATCGGGTTCGATTTAGGGAAATGTGTCGGGGCGTAGCTCAGTATGGTTAGAGTACTTGGTTTGGGACCAAGGGGCCGGAGGTTCGAGTCCTCTCGCCCCGACCACGTGTTTTTTCTTTTTTTAGTATCATTTCAAGACAAATAGATTTTCATATCATGGTGGGTGTAGCTCAGTCGGTTAGAGCATCAGATTGTGGTTCTGAGGGTCGTGGGTTCGAGACCCATCACCCACCCCATGTTTCTATTTTGATACCTTTTGATACGCGATGTTTTAGAAGGATGTGCGTTCGTAGCTCAACTGGATAGAGCAACGGACTTCGGATCCGTAGGTTATAGGTTCGAACCCTATCGGGCGCACCATAATAACTCTCGCGTCCTTAGCTCAGCTGGATAGAGCAATGCCCTTCTAAGGCATCGGTCAGAGGTTCGAATCCTCTAGGGCGTACCACCTTAGATTTTTTTACGCGGATGTGGTGAAATTGGTAGACACGCCAGACTTAGGATCTGGTGCCTCACGGTGTGAAGGTTCAAGTCCTTTCATCCGCACCATGCCTTAAATAGGCACTTTCAAAGCTTTTTCTTCCTTTTTTAAGAATTCAAAAAAATATTTTTTTACTACATTTTTACTACAAGTGTCAATCTGAGTGCAAGCTTTTCAATTCGTGATAATTTTATATTTTCAACAAACCTTCCCTTCCACCTCCATGCATGAAAAAATTCATCGTAATATGAAACGTTTTGATACGATTTGATAGCCTATGATAATTTATTAACATAATCCAGCTTTTCTTCTATGATTCCTCCGTTGCGATTATTCAACGGGGTACCAAGTGTTTTATCACTCCCAAGTGATGGAAGCCCCTCGGCTTCCCGTTGAGTAATTCAATTGGAGCACTTGGTACCTGTTCCTTACTCAAAATCCTCATTCTCATTGTTCCATATATGAATGGCGTATCATCAAGCGTCTGGTGAAGTATATATTTTGTTTGTGGCTATCATAGTCTCTGCCCATAATGCAGTACCCGAAATATAGAAAAAAGAGTAGAAATTGATGCAGCTGCGGCTGGCTCTCACAGGGAAACCAAAAGGGGGATCGATCACACGCGAAAAGTGGCGCTGTGGTAGATACTATGCACTCTGCACCTTCTCATACCGACCTAAATCCAAGACTCTCACATAATGGACACGGAACAAACTGTACAGCACAACCGACAGTTGCTGGTATGCTCTTGCCGAGCGTGAAAAAGGCAAAGAGGCTATTCGACAATCTATCCTAACGCCGGAATAATAACGTAAATCTAGTTAGTAGAATTTCATAAGCGGAGAAGTATGCCCAAAATTCTGGGAACTTTGAAGCCCCAAACTGCGTCATAACTGCACTTCCAACTCTGGAATTTGACTAGTTCATTAAAGCAAATTTAGATTGATCAACATTCAAGGGTTGATGTTTTTCAAATTCTCCACGATAAAACTGTACAAATTTTTCCTCAAAATCGAAGTCAACAATATCATCGATAGATCTATGTTGATTCTTTTGGTATATTTCTTTGATGGTTGAGTTAAAGGTATATAGTAATTTTTCTTGAGTTCTGTCGCTATAGAAATAGACTAAATCGAGTAACATATCATAGAACGCATCTTTGTATTGTTTAAGACGATATTTTTTCATTAATTTCACAACTTTTGAGTTGTAATGGTCCATGATATATTGGAGTCTTGAGGAAGAATCTTTATTTAAGACGTTCAGCAATTCATCCAAAAGACTTTGCACCATTTGCATGTATTCTTCTGACCAGTTTTTTGTTTCTTCCAAATCTTTGATTTTTATATTCTTACCAATCAGCTTATCTGATGGCAAACTCTTGAGAAAATGCAGCATTGCGTACTCTCGTGTCATGTAGATAAGATCACAGTTTGGATCCATCCGCTTCATCATCTCGTCTGCTAGTTCCCTCGCAGTATATTGGCGATCTAGTGAACGATTTGTATAAATAGAATCTATCAGATTAGCATGTTGAAATTTTACAATGCCTATTTGGGCTTGATTGAAAATTTCAAATAACTCGAAAATAAAAGAGTTGAACTCCAATTTTCTTTCTTTGAAATCGGTTTTGATTTTTTTATACACTTCGAGATATTTTTCATAATGTTTAAAAGGATCAAAATAGGCAAAATGAGGGATGTATTGATTACCTGGATAAGCGAAAAAACGCTTCAGTGTAAAAACTTCTCCAAAACAATTATTGAGCTGATTTGCTTGATAAAAATTGGTAATCAAATTGAGAAAATTATTGTCTTTTCTGCGGAATTTCACATGGTTGATTTCAACCAAGTAATGATCTTCAGCAAAAATATCGTGATCAAATTTAAAAGGGTAAAATATACCTATTTCCTGCAAGTCTTTGTAACGATTTATGATTTGCCGCATATCTCCTGGCATTTCATTGCTAGAAAATACTCCATCAACTATTAATGAGCTTTTTATATGCTCAATATAATCATCTGGATTTCGATCTGATTTAGAAAAAATAAATTCATATGGATCATCAAATCGTTTTGATTGTGTATTTTTTTTGCTTTTGGATTTTTTAAACTCAACTAGTAATTCAATAAGTGTTTTTCGTTGCTGTTCACAATTATTACCTTCGAAGATTTTCGATGCTTCTTTAATTTTTACGTTGTTATAAACGTGCTCATGTAATTGAACATTGAAATTTTCAAAAGTATGTTTGGCATGAACAGTATGCTTTAAACTCCACTTAATAACATTACCGATATTTTTAACGATATAGCAATCAGATGGCTTTAGATCACTAATATGAATTCTTCCGCTTAATAGCAATTCCACTAGCCTGTTTTGAAAAATTGCTAAATTATCGGTATTTGCTTGATAATAGCAATAATTTTGTTTTGTTTTCAACCAATCTAAGATAACTGACTGCAAAAAGACTTCCTTATCCATGAATATCAATTATAGCCATTAAAAGACATGATCTCGTTCACATATATGCATATCAATTTCTTTAGTAACATCTTCTAATTTTAAACATTTCCCAATAAATACGACCATCTCATCAACAATTTGATAAACATAATGACGCCCTAATTGAGCAACTCCATAAAATTCGTTTTCATAGCTAATGAAATACAAATTCATGCCCGTATAAACGATTGAAAAATTTTTACTACGGACTGCTTCGATATATTTGACCGCAATTTGTGCCTTATAAAACTCTATTGCCACATTCAAAGTCCTGATATATTCTCTAATCAGTTGGCCTTCGACTAATCCAAAGGCATCGAGTAATTCTTTGTGGACTACATACGATTTTTTGTAGTTTGGAGTATCTTCTTTGACAATGATGTTTTTAGACACAATTTCATTGATAATTCGAGCGGGTCGAACAGTATGTTCTTGCTTTGCCGGTTTAATTGGTTTCGGTTTAAAAGGATATTTTGGAGTAACCCATGTTTTGGAATCAAGCTCTTCTTTAATCAGTTTTTCTAAACGACTTTTTGCATTTTTTTTGACTGACGATAGTGTAGTCAAATCGATTTCGAGGATAAGATCCGCCGTAAAATACCACGGTTGGTTTTTTATATGGGATCGATATCGTCCAGCACTTTCATTTTCCGGGGTAACAAAATAAATATAGACATACCCTATAGATGTCAATAGTTCAAAATCGAATCCATGAGGTTTTCGTCGCGGATTGATCGCAAGGATATCCATTTTAATAATTTGATTTTTCCACGGAATATCTGTAAAAAGCCGTTCTACATCAACATTCAAAAATGTGCTTTGTTCGAGAATCTGTTTTGCCATAGATCGCACGGCAACCCAATACGAAAAATCACACTCTTTTTCGGCTTTTACATGATGTTTAAAGTGATGTTCCCGCTCATCTCCATGCCTGGCTTCAAGACGCATATCACACGAGGGACAGATACAATTACAGGCTAAACCATTTTCAACGTCATCCACATCGACATATTCATCGGTTTCTTTCCTGTAGCCAAAAGGTATGAGCATGGATTTATTTTGCTTTATGCATCCATAGCATTAAATAGACTCTTTATACCTTCATATTCCGATGTCTTCATGAGTTTACTTTTATCAAGAACAATCACATTCGCTTGTTTTCTAAATGCTTCTAGCTTATCATTTTCCATAGCACATATAATTACTTGTTCTTGATCTGGAATTTTTTTAGTGATTAACGTCACAATATTTTCATAATTTTTATTTGACTGTTCTTGCTGATTAGGAGTATCTATCACGAGTGGTGCTTGTACCTCGTTTCCATGAATATTAATTAAAGAAAAAATAGCTAAATAATATGCCAAAACACCTCGTGAACCTTCAGCAGCACCACCTTCTTTTATGATTTTACTATAGTCCAAAGCCGTTTTGATATTAGCTAAATTTATCCCTTCTGCATCTAGAATTTTAATATACGCCGTAAGTAAATCCATGAAACTATTGTCAATCTTTTCTCTGTCTTCTTTTGTTGACAAACTAGATTGTTCTTTTTTAAGTTCTTTTTGCTCACTTTTGAAATCATCAACCTTGGCTAGTTTATCTTTTTTAGTACTGTTAATGTTATTTTGAATAGATTTATATGCAAAGCTTTCAATGACATCTTGAAGTGGAATTACATTGCTTTCATCTGTTAAAGAATATTTTTGATTTATTAAATTGATTTTATTTCTTATAGCGCTTGATTCATCTTCAATCTTTGAAATTTTTGTTTTGATAGCTAAAAGGTTTTGATTAATAGTTTCCAATTGACTTTCTGCATGTTGTTTGTCAACAAGAATTGATGCACGGTTTACGATCGAATTTTCATGAACTGTTCCACACAATGGGCATTCCAGATGATCATCTTGTATATTTTCAGTACTAAAAATATAATCCTCTTCCAGCTCTTTCATTAAATGCTCTGCTATCATTTTTTGATGTTCAAGATAGATTTTGTCAGAAGTCAACATGGATAATTCATCTAAGAATTTTTCTTGCATCTGTGACAATTGTGATAATTCATTTTGGAGTTCTTGCGTCATAGTTTGAAATTCTTGCTCTTTGAGCGTTATTTCAGAACTTGGAGTATGCTCATTAACAACATCAAGCGCATATCCTATCTTCTGTATCTCTTCATTTAAACGATTGATATTCTTTTTTTTCTCAACTATTTCCTGTTCAATCTCAAAGTGCTTTGGATTTAAATAGCCAATATGGTATTTAATAACAGTAGATCTCCAGTTCGCATACTGTTCTAACCTATCAAAGCTATCCCAAGCTTTTGCCCAACCTCTTTTTTGATCGATATAAAAAGGTAAAAAATAATATGCTGGTGGAGGAGTAGAAAGTTCAGTTTCGTCAGGTCTCCCTGGAAGAAGAACTTTAAAATCAACTATCTCAGCAAACTTCTTTGAGTAGTCGCCACTGATGCTTGTAAATTTAACAACTGGAGAATCATTTTCTTTTAAGTGAATGATATTTCCATAGCGCATAACTGAAAATTCATCGTCGCCCACAGAAAATTGAAGTAATGTTTTGCAATCCGTACTTTTCCATGTACTATCAAATTCTGGTTCACATCCAAACGCCCAAAAGAGTAACTTAGCCAGTGTTGACTTTCCAACACTATTGTCATTCGCCGTTATTAGGTTGTATCTCTTGTCGAATTTGAACTGATTTCCGGACTTTTGGGAATCTGACAGTAGTAGCAGTTGTTTGAATCGTAAGTTTTTCATTATATTTTTTCCTTAGATTTCTGATCAGAAGTTTATAATTCTCCACATTTTGCATAGAGTTATTCCTTTAAAATGAGCTCACATAAAATTGCTGTTTTTATGTCGAGTTCTTCACTAAAACTTTTTTTTAATTGTTCAGGCAACTCATCAATAACTAGTATAAGCAATTGCTCTATGTCATTATTACAATTGGGAAGTTGATTATCAAGTGATACTGACAATTGCTTTACCTTATCCAATTGAGCAATACTTCTATTTCCAATACGCTGAAGATAGTATCTCTCAAATGATTTTTGCCAACTACGTTTTAGCAAAACTTTTAACCCTAATTCTTCTAAATATTCATCAAATTTTCTATACACATCCGCATCATTTTTTCTTTCAGTAAATTGATTAATCACACTTGTAACCGTAATTGATGTTAATCCTTTTTTTTCAAGCAAATCATTCCATAATGAATAATCAAATGATACTTCACCTTTTCGGGTCAACTCATTGATTAACAATCTGTATATGTCTTCAGCCTGTGTAGATGAACGAGGATATAACTTTGCAACTACAGATGCAATATACCCTATTACAGCCTCTTGTGTAGATTTTTCTGGCAAAGCAGGCATAATAAAATGCAAATTTAGCGGAAAACTGTCTGCTTTCAATTCTACCTGTATGGCATCAGCTAATTTTTGAAGCGTACCATTCTCAATATCATTTATAGCTATATTTTCTAATGACATTTTCGGATGTTTAAGATTTAGGCTAAATCCATTAGTAGCCACTAAATTCATCGTTTTGATTTTTTCTCTACCTAGTTCACCATTACTACTGCTAATCAATTTTCCTAAAACTGAGCTACCGTTTTTTAATTTGAGTAATTTTGTTTCCGAGAAAGGAGATTTATCTGTTTTGACTTGATAGAATTCAAACTCAGCCTTATCAGCTTCAAGGGAATCAGACAGAACAACATCTTCATGCAATTCCATAAATACAGCATACTCATGTTCTTGCTCATGCTCTTGCAGTAAACGGTACAAAGCCCAATGGTATTGATACATATACTTACTAAAAGTCTGAGATCCTGCTTTTTCTCGTTGAACTTTATAGAGAGGATTATTATTTGTCACCACTATCCTTTTCTAAGAAGCGTTAAACGCCTCTTTTAGAATCGTCTGCATCAATCGATCGGTTTCGGTACGGCTTTTGATTACTTCGGCTTCCAGTGAATCGCAGGTAACCATGAGCTGTTCAACTTTGGCAACAATATGCTGTTGTTGAATATAGGGGGGAAGAGTAATAATGAGTTCTGACAAAGATGTCCCATTGACATTTGGTTGACCAGTTCCCATTGATTTTTCAATAAGTTGTTTCCAATATAACGGGCTTTCGAGAACAATTTTTAAATATCGTTCATCTATTTCATTGCTTGGAATCAATCGAATAAGATATGAAGCAAATACGGATTGTACAGGTACATTTGTCATCAAAAAAGATTTTCCTACAGTTCCACCTGTTCGTGCCACCAAAATATCTCTATTTTGAAGTCGATATTTTACTAATTCATCATCTGATATTTTGCAATGAGGGACTGTTTGCCAATTAACTGCATTATTCTGAATGTCTGTAATTCGAAGCATCTTGGGCTCATCATAAGATAATTCTGCTGAAGCCGTATATCCGTAATGAATATTGTTGCATACGCTGCCCAATCGACACCATACCCAGCCGTTCGGCAGTTCATACGGCATTTCATCATCTGCAATAACTGGAATCGGTTTTTCCCGCTTGATTTTTCCCGCTTTTATCAAATGCTCTTTTTCGGCTCGGATTTTTTCGAGGAGGATACTTGCTGGTTCGTCAGTGGGATCTTGTGGCACAAGGCGACCGCTAACCGCATCGCTGAGAATCGAAGCGCGGAGTTTGTCAATCAAATCGGATTGGGTTTGGAGTTCGGTAAGCGTTTGTTCCTGCGCATATTGCAGTTTTTTGAAATGGGTAATAAAAGCGTCCTGTTCTTCGATCGGAGGCACAATAATTTCCTGCGCAAGGAATTCTCGTTCACTAAGACGTTTTCGATTCGTCGTACCAGTGCTTGCTTTATTACAGATATCATCAAATGCGGGTTGAGAGGTCAAAAGCCTGAAAAGCTCGATATTCAGCTCTTTTTCGTTGACATCATAGGTCAAAAAATCATTCGTGATGATCGCACCATCCAACTCATCCGGAATAATCCCAAACGCACCGTTTCTGGCATCGATTTTGGACAAAATAAATTGCCCTACTCGTGCATATGATTGCTGTTTCGTCCCGATTTCTTTACCAAATTTATAACCTCGCAAATATACACCCTGATGTTTTAACCGAACTGTCACTTGTCGGTATTCTATTTCATCGTCAACCGTCATTGAATCGCGAGATTTAACGAGGACATCTCCAACCCTTAGTTTACGCATTCTTCGCTCCATGTCCTCTTTGTTCTTGATGATTCAAGCAACGGTGAAGCAAATTCTGAGAGTTTGGATCCCACAATATAGGGGTTTTATCAAATGATTTTAGTCTTTGCATGGCTTTCAGTGAAGCAACGGTGAAGCAAATTCGCATTATCGTGCCCAACTCGGTATATACATTCTCGCTTTTGATCCGACACTTTCATCATAAATGAGAATTTTTCCAGCTTCAAGTGTTTCATTAATGATTTTAGAGACCATCGAACGGTTTTTGACATCGATATCGAATCGTTCTCTCAGCGATGTATTCGTCATGTAGTCATTTTGGATATATCGTAAACAGCAGTGAAGATAGCACGCCCGTATCTTATCTCCTTTGTGCATATCTTTGAGTTCTTTGTGGGCGAAAAGAGTAGATCTTGTATATCCGTTCGTCGATTCAAAAAGAGGCGCAGGGAGTTGATATAGCTCTGTTTCAAAGACGATCTTATCGATACCGCTTCCTCTTTCTTCACAAATATTAATTCTTCTCATAAACGAAGCAAGTATTTCATTTCGTGATTTGGGAGGGCTGTCCAAAAATCTATCGGTGTCTACGATAGGCTCTCCAGGATTTGTCACTTCTAATCTGTTGGCATAAATCTCTATCATTACCGAATTGCCACTTTGAGAAAAATCCTGATGAATAATGGCATTAGCAACAAGCTCTCTGACCGAAAGTTCCGGATACATCGGTTTCGTTTCTCTAAACGCTTGTTTGATAACCTCATTGGAGGGGAGCAGATTATTGATGTATTCGATCAATCCTTCGAACCCAACCGCATACCCTTTGTTCCCGACGATTTCTTTCATCGTCTGAAATTTTGTATTATCCTTGTACTGGATTACTCGGATGGCTTTTCGCTGCAAGCTATTGAACTTTGAGAGTTCTTTTGCAAAAAGAATTGCACCCAAATTTGTAATGGCATATTTGCCATTTTCTAATCTGTTGACCATATCATCGGCTATCAATGCTTCGAGAATGGCAGATCTATTCTCAGGTAGAGGGAGCTTTAAACGCTCAAAATATTTGGTGTATTCCAGATAATCCAGTACCTCACCGGCTTCTATATTATCTACAGCGATTTGTTTTTCAAACGGTACCTTGTCGAATACTCTCCACAATTCCCGCTCTTTTTCAGCTAGCTCTTTGAGCTTCTTTTTATGGGAACCAAGTCGAATATATTCTGTACCTGAGAACGTCACCGGATGTCTATATGCTGGGGCTACTTCAAGTAAAACAACCTGTTCCCCCTCTATTTGAAGCGTATAAAACATAAAGTCAATTTTGGGTTCAAGCAGTCTTAATAACCAATTTTCAAGTGCTTCTCCCCCTTTTTTGGCGCTAAAAGGATTGAAATTCGTACCAACGATTTTATGCGTTTTGTCTTCTACTCCCCAAAGCATGTAGGCATTTGTTTTACCATTCAGGGCAGCGGAATTAGAGAGGGCACTAATGTATTCACCAATCATTTGAGGGTCGTCATTATTGTGCTTGAACTCCAACCATTCTGTTTCGTCAGGCAGTTTTACCAGTTCAAGAACCAAAGAATTCAGATAGTCTACACTTCGAACAATCATACCAATTCCCTTTTCAGAGTTTCAAGCAAGTCGTTGCTTTTAGCCAATGACAAAGAAAGCTTTTCAAGCAACTCCACAGTTGTATACACTTGCTCTTCTTCACCTTTGTGCGGGTTTTTGACATCAAGATTGAATCCATTCGCCTTGATCGTCTCTATACTCACTTTCCATGCTCGCTCATTTTCGACGCGCTCATTCCACCATCCACTCAGCTCATCGAAATCCTGCACTCGCACTGGCTTGGTTTTGGTGTATTTTTTGTACCCTTCCGGAAGCGGCTGTTCGTAATACCAAATCTCTCGGGTCGGTTCGCCCTTCGTAAAAAAGAGGAGATTAGTATTGATGTCAGTATATGGGGCGAAGATACCGTTCGGAAGACGGATGATCGTGTGGAGATTGCATTCTTCGAGGAGCTTTTCTTTGATCCGTGCTGTAACGCCATCCCCGAACAACGTTCCATCCGGCAAGACGATTCCTGCACGTCCACGCGGTTTGAGCATTTGGATGAAGAGAAGCAAAAATAAGTCTGCCGTTTCACGGGTGCGGAATGTGGCGGGGAAGTTGTTTTCCACCCCCGGCTCTTCGGTACCGCCAAACGGTGGGTTGGCGACAATACAATCGACTCGTTCGGATGGGGTGATGTCTTTGAGCGGACGGGTCAGAGAGTTATCATGACGAATATCGGGACGTTCGATATCATGCAAGATCAGGTTCGTCATGGAGAGCATATAAGGGAGCTGTTTTTTCTCGATGCCGTGAATCGTCTGTTCCAGTGTCTTTTTGTCCTCGGCGGTTTTGACACCGTGTCGCATGATATGATTAATCGAACTGATCAAGAATCCACCGGTACCGCACGCGGGATCGAAAACTTTTTCCCCCAGTTTCGGGTCAACCATCCGCACAATGAACTCGGTCACGGCGCGAGGGGTGTAGTACTCACCCGCATTTCCGGCACTCTGGAGATCGCGGAGAATTTGTTCATACATGTCGTTGAAGAGGTGGCGTTCGGCAAGGCTATCGAAATGAATCTCAGAGAGTTTGTTCACTACCTGACGCAGAAGCGTCCCTGATTTCATGTAGTTATAGGCGTCTTCGAACATCCCTTTGATCAGAGGAGCGTAAGGGCTTCCTGTCGTGATATCGAGATCTTTGAGCGATGGAAAAAGGTCGTTATTGACAAACTCGATCAGCTTTTCACCGGTGATTCCCTCGGTATTGGCTGCCCATGTTCTCCAACGCAAACGCTCCGGAATCGGAGAAGCGTATTGAGCGTCTTCGAGTTCGAATTCCTCTTCTTTGGCGTCGAATACTTTGAGAAAGAGCATCCACACGAGCTGGCTAATCCGCTGTGCGTCTCCGTCCACACCCGTATCGGTGCGCATGATGTTTTGAATCGATTTTACGATATTTGAAATGTCTGCCATAATGTATTGAAGTCCTTAGGATGCGTATAGATGTTTTTCAATGGATTGGATGAGCGATTCGTATCCGGCACGTCCACCGCCGAAAAGACGGGCGAGTTCACTCATGGTGCCGAGTTCGTTAAACGGAGGGACTCTGAGAACCGCGATGTCTTCGATACTCTCGATTCCCGATTCGGCGTATTTGTCGATCAAAGCGTTGATGACCGCTTTGGCTTTGTCGCCATAGGCGGCGAAATAGTTGCCCGATTTGAGTTTACCGGCACGTTCGGCGCGGGTGAGTGCAGGACGCTCATACGCTACGTGACAGACAAGATCAAACGGATCAAGCCCCTCTTTACCCACTTCGCGTTCGAGTTCATCGAAGAAAATCCCCATTGACTGGAGTTCGTTGATAATGGCCTCTTTTTGATCGGCTTTATGCCATGCCTGCAAAAACTCATCGAGATTCGAAAAACGGTTCTGTATATTTTTACGGCTGTAATCGATCAGTGATTCGGTAATCAGCTTCCCGTCATGGCCGATGTATTGTACCCGTTTGTTGAGCACTTTGACCTCTACGCCGCTGATTACGTAACGACTCGGTGGGACATGTGGACCGCTGGTATCGTCTCCATCCTCCTCAAACGTAACGTCCGGTGTTTCATACACGAGAGTGGTTTCTTCTTCTGCCGGTATTTCAGGTTCTTCCTCTTCGGGAGGGGTAACGGGGTCATCGTTATTTGGTTCGTAAATCTGTACCGGATCACCGTCATAATCGGGGTCGGCAAAGAGACGGGTGACATTTCGAAAATCCATGATCGTAAAGTAGAATTTCCCATACGCTTCGTTGATCCGTGTACCGCGTCCGATGATCTGCTTAAACTCCGTCATAGAACCGATGTTCGAATCCAGTACGATCAATCCAGTTGTTTGTGCATCAACCCCTGTCGTCATCAGTTTGGACGTTGTAGCTATGACGGGATAGGTCGATTCGGGATCGATAAAATTATCGAGTTCTTTTTTCCCTTCTTCATTATCTCCGGTAATGCGCATGACGTATTTACGGCTCTCTTTTGCCATTTCAGGGGCAGCATTGACCAATGCCTGACGCATTCGCTCGGCATGGTCGATATCGACGCAAAAAACGATAGTTTTCATATAGGGATCGTTTTCACGTAAAAATTCGGTCACTTTACGGGCTATAAGTTCGGTACGTTGGTTGAGAACTACGTTTTTATCAAAGTCTTTGGTGTTGTATTCGCGGTCTTCGATCTCGTTTCCGACATCATCACGCTGTCCTTCATAGGGACGCCACCCCTCGACGTCACGGTCGAGTGAAAAACGGATTACTTTATACGGAGCTAGGAATCCATCATCGATCCCCTGTTTAAGTGAATAGGTATAAACTGGCTCACCGAAATAAGAGATATTACTGACGTATTTGGTTTCTTTCGGCGTTGCAGTGAGACCTACCTGTACCGCACTGTCAAAATACTCCAAAATTTCGCGCCATTGGCTATCTTCGGATGCACTTCCGCGATGAGCCTCATCGATCACGATAAGATCAAAGAAATCTTTGCTAAATTCCTTGAACACTTTTTTCTCTTCGCCAACTCCGGTAATCGCCTGATAAAGCGAAAGATAGATCTCGAACGATTTATCGATGGTGCGGTTGGTGATCTTGGTCATTTTGTCGCCGAAGTGTTTGAAATCCCCGATTTTTGTTTGATCAACGAGGATATTGCGATCGGCGAGGAAGAGAACCCGTTTAGCTTGTCCCGCTTTGTAGAGACGATAAATAATCTGAAACGCGGTATAGGTTTTCCCCGTCCCCGTTGCCATGACGAGAAGAACCCGCTTTTGCCCACGTGCCACTGCTTCGACGGTACGGTTGACGGCATTTTTCTGATAGTAACGTGGTTCACGACGGGGATCGTCGATATAGTACGGGGCAAGAGCAATTTTTTCGGAATCGGCTTCGATAATTCCTTTGTGAATTTTATACCGTCTCCACAGTTCCTCAGGGGATGGAAAAGACTCCAAAGAGATCTCGCGTTCCAATGCCCCATTGGACTCGGTTGGATCGTATTCTAAAAATCCATCCCCGTTACTGCTAAACACAAAAGGGATATCGAGAATTTCGGCGTATCCACGTCCCTGCTGCATACCTGAACCGATGCTGTGATTGTTGTCTTTGGCTTCGATAATAGCGATGGGGATATTGGGTTTGTAGTAGAGGATATAATCAGCGCGTTTTTGCTCGCCTCGATGGACCATTTTCCCCCGGACGTAAATACGCCCGGCGGTAAATCCAACCTCTTCACGAATTTGTGAATGAATATTCCAACCTGATCCCGTCAATGCCGGAGTGATGTATTTGGTGCAGATATCGCGTTCAGATAAATCTTTTTTTGAAGCCATGCCCAACCTTTGCCCTCATTCAGCGATCATAGTGGATTCGATTATAGCTGATTATCACTTAGACAACGTTAGACAATATGATAAGACGTTTTTATTCAAACATATACCATGAAAATTTACACTTTTTCAAAACTGCCTCAAAAGCTCATACCGTAGGGATTTAATCAACTGGATTGGCAACTTTTTAGTGGTTTTTTGCCCTGAATTCATCTGTAAACTTGTGCAATCAATTGATAAAAAATGAACAAAAAAGCTTTTTTGAAAAAAGGGAAAAGGTGTCTGAAAAAGAGTTAGTAGAAAACATGTATAACAAACATCAGAAATGGGTTTTATCTATGCAAGAAGCTGCAACTGAATGGGGGAGCAGTTATTCATTCGTGAGTAAATTATTTACCAAAAATAGCCCCTTCTCGGAAAAGATGATTCTGGAAAAACAGATAATCCCTCCATGGATTCAATATGGAGGTAGACGCATGTGGAAAATCACGGATATTGCTACATGGCTGGTTAATACTGAGCCGATGAAAGGAATAAAACAATGAAATTGGACATTGCAAAACATCTCAAACTATCAGATGTTGAGTTAAAGCAGACGTATCTTTTTTATGCACGATGTTCTGTTGTAGATCGAATCGAAATTATGGGTAGACATGCAAAATTATTTCATCAACTTCGCTCCAATAATGTCGATGAATTGAGCTTGGCAGAACTATCCTTCATCGCTCAGACAAAAGCAATCAGATCACTCATGAATGATCGCGATTCAATACGTCGAAAGAACTTTGGAGAGATGTCATTGGAGGAAATTGAAAAGTTATCCGAAATGAAAGTTCGACAGTTTTTTGACAACCATACAGATCAAGAATCTATACGATCAAAACTCATTCAAAAGTGGTCATTAGTGGTGTCACTTCGTATGGCACCAACTAAAAAAGGAAATAAACCATTGTCATACAAAAAGCTGGCATTGATTGTAAAAAAAGAGTTGCAATTAGAAAAACTTGCACCCTCCACAATTCAAAAGTTGTGGAATGAACTTGAATCTAAAAATGAAACAACACAGGAGAAATAAATGGATGCATTAAAAATACTTTGGCGACTTCACAAACCACTTTTTAAATGGCACTCTTACCCTCTTGGCGAGAGTGGAAAAACGATACTACATATCGCTTCTCTTGACGATATGCGTGGCAATAGTTTCATCATTAATGAGATGATAGAAATCACTGATATTTTCATGTCTGTAAATTTAGCACAGGTACATAAAATAAAATCTGGGCTGGATTATTATGCTCAAGGAAGGATGAAAAAAGAGTATCCAACTGATTACTATCAGGCAGTTGAAAAGACCGAAAACGATAAAACATTCAGAGGATTGAAATGTACTTTTCCTAATACATTGAAGCCAATTTATTGGCAAGAATTGGATGTCGTAGGGATGATTATGGATTGGAACCAAGCCCTTAAAGCTAGAGATACTTCATGCCTATCCGATACGGATAATATTTTCTCAATTGTTAGAAATAGCAATACTGATATGTCCAAAATAAAAGATTCTGAGATTCAAATGTTTGGACAATTACACGATTATATTTGTAGAGTTTACGCCGATAGTGATTCAAAAAAGCTGTATGAAAGGTATATATTTTCTACAGAAAATGCTCAAAAATTGCTACAAAAATATCAAATTATTGGAAAAAAACAACCTTAAGAATGTTTTGAAAGCATATTTTTGTGTGTTTTCATTTTGTTTTCTTGGTCGTTTTCCAAATACAATTTATCACTATCTCACATCCCCGTATTTACGGGGATTTCCAACCCATTCTTGGCAAAAATAGAAACCGTAGAAAACATTGTACATCGTCCCTCAAAAAAGATTCGGGTCACAAGTTCAAAATGATTGATAATCTTTTGTTTTTAAACATAATACATGTGAAAAATCGGTGGAGCTCAGATCTACCTACGGGGAAATCGCACCATCGTAACCAAAAGAGCCGAGGTTCAGCGCAACTCGCTTAAAAACGCAGATTGACTTAACAAATTGCCGAACGGCGGCTTAAACCGATCAATATAATTTTAAAAGGATAACTTACCATGCGTGGAAGCGTTTACTACCAATCAGCAGAATTGATAAAAATTTTGTTTGTAGCTGGAGCAAAAAAAACCGAACGAATTGATCCAACACATCCATACTGGAACAAAATATCATCATACGGGACTGCCTCGACTTTTCGTGCCGTGTGGGAAAATTTTTTTCACTACTTGCGTGAGCATTGGAACATCAAAGATGCTGAAAAAATTACCGGTGAAATGATCGCGGCTTATATGGATTACAAGAGCGAATATCATGTTAGCAAACAGTATTTAGAGAAGATCAGTTCGGCACTAGGTAAATTAGAAATAGCACTCAAACATTACACAAAAAATAAGTATGGCGAAGCAAAATATTACGATTTTTCGATTCGACAATTTATACTTAACGAAGCTAGAAATTTGGACTTGGTAGCTGATAATTATCATAACAGGGCTTATGAAAATCCCGATCTGATTATCGCATCACTTTCAAACGATTTATTTCGTCTCAGCGCTAAGATACAGCTCTCTGGAGGCTGTCGTCTTGAGGGGGTCAGTGCTATTAAAAATGACCAATTACACGGAATTCGTTTTGATGCAATTACAGGAATAGACAAAGGGGTACTTTTTACCAAAGAAAAGGGCGGGAAGGAAGGCGATGTATTGATATCAATTGATATTTACAACCAACTCGTAGACTATATTACTGCGAACAAACTATTTAAAATTGATCGCCAGAAATACTCTGCTGACATTCGTGAAACCTGCAAAAAATTAGGTATTCCAGCAGAAGGATCCCATGCATTTAGATGGAATTTTTCGAAGCGTCGTATGATGGAATACGCTCGTGCCGGTTATAGCTATGAGCAAAGTCTTCAAGCTGTCAGTTGGGAGATGAAACATAATCGAGCGAATATCACAGAACACTATCTTGGTGGATGAGCAGATAGACTTATACTTTACGATTTAATGTGTCAATCAACGTCGACCGCTTAACTTCAAACGTTCGACAAATTGCCGCTTTTGACATTCCGTTATTCAAAGCTTCTAAAATAGCATCCATCTTCTCTTGCGGTATTGCTCTTGGTCGTCCACCGATTCGTCCTCGCTTTTTTGCGGAAGCAAGTCCAGCATTAACCCGTTCTTGAATCAATGAACGTTCAAATTGAGCCAGAGCTCCAAAAACATGAAAAAGAAGTTCACCTGATGGACTGGAGGTATCCATACCTTCTGTCAAAGATTTGAATCCTACACCTTTTGATTTTAGCTGATTGACAATCTCGATCAAATGAGGAAGTGAGCGTCCAAGACGGTCAAGTTTCCAAACTACGAGCGTATCACCTAATTTGACATACTCTATTGCTTGAGCCAAACCGACTCGATCATCTTTGGAACCGGAAGCTTTGTCTTCAAAAATATTTCTTTCATCTACACCGGCACTCATCAATGCATCGCGTTGAAGATCGGTACTTTGTCGATCACCATCAGTTGAAACACGCATATATCCAATTAACATGTCGGAAAACCTCTAAATTAAGTATTCGTATATTATATCATTCCGACAGTGTTTTTCGTATAGTTTTTATTCTCAAGCAGGTGCAATTTAGCAGTTTTGAAAGAATGTACGAAAAACAAATATTTTCCGTATTGTATATTCCAATACATTATGACAATCCAATTTGTCACTGACCGATTACTAACTATGTGACCCAAAATTCGTAAAGCTTTAAGAAAATCTACATTTTAAAATTGTTGAATACTTTGTAAAATAAAAGTAATAGCCAGTAAAGACTTTGTATTGGATGTTAGAGAAATTGATTTGGATTCGCACCTAAAACTAAAGTATTTTGAACTTGATGTTTAAAATGATTAATCATAAGCTGCCTATGGGTTTTTAATTCCCCTTAGGTTTGCTAGGAATTTCGTCGACCTCTACGTCTGACTTCAAGTTTTTCATTTGTAATTGTTTGAACATAATTATAGATCATTTGCCAATCTATACTTTCTAAATCATTTTCTTTAGGGATACGAATTGTAAAAGTCTCTTGTCCTTGATTAGGCTCTGGAACATCACTCAATAAGAGCCAATAGGCTTTATTTTCACTTTGAACATATTTAACTAGCAAAACGACTTGCAGTTTATCCCATAAATAATTGTATGTGGTAGTTTTCAGACGAATCGTTTCATACTCATATTCTGTTCCGCTTTGAGAGGATTTTAGTTGAACGAGTAACTCTAAACCGACTGCATTGTTATCTTGAAAAAGTTCTACTCTCTGATCAACACCATAGTCATTTTCAGGTTTGTCACATATCCAATTTCTTGGGAGAGAACTCTGAAAAAAGCGTTCTGAAAGTTCTTCTAATTGGTGATTGTTTACTCTCTGTGGATACCTCGGTGATAGTGGCATTAGTTTTCCTTTCGTATCTAACGTTTAATATGACCAATCAAAAAATGCCCGCCGGTTTTTGATTTGTCTCCTTTGAATTACTATGTTTATTTTTTATCCGTAATTGCTTCAATTCCTCTAATTGTAAATTGTCGTGAATACAGCGGTGATTTATATTTTACCTTCGTCTTTTTTTCTGCTGAAGCAATGAGAGCATTGATGGCATCTGCAATACCATCTTCTTTATATGCAATAGATTTTTCATTGTTAAATGGTTTATCAGGATTACGTGTAATACATTCAACCTGAGGATGAATTATTTCATCTAAATATGAATAAAAAGCATCTTTTGGTATTACTAACCCAAATTCTCTCCAAGCATATTTTTTTCCCCAGTAATAGCCATCTTGTGCCGTATGGCTAACTCTCTCATCGTTTTTAGCTTTATTTATATCATGTTTTTCACTCGATAACTGTGTGGCATATAAATAACTTAACATTGGATTCACTTCTGTGTTTTTAGATAAGCACGATCGTTCAATGATTTTATTGCCAACATCATCTTCATAGTATCCTATGTTATAACGTTCACCTTCAACAACTTCAGGGATACGATTAGCTACAAATTGATAAGTTGTTTCAGTAGTTGCAGGTTTAAAACTATGAAGAAATTTACCATCGCCAATAGGTTCAATTTTATAATCGCGAACAATAAGATCGTGAATAGTTTTTAACCCTCTAGACTTCATTTAAGCTCCTTCTGGATTTAGTAGACATAACGTTTATAATGAGCAATCAAAAAACCGTACGTGGGTTTTTAATTGGTCTCTTTTGGTTTGTTAACTTTTTTTCCTAAACCTTCTTGAAAATCTTCAAGCATACGACTTTCAAAAATATTTTCACCATATTCTTTTAAAGACACTCGACGTAGTGTTTTTAATACTATACCTAAATCATCATCTCGATGTATTATTTTTGCTTTAACTAATTTTTCTGAGAGTTCCAAAGGTAGCCCATACTCCTCAAGTGCCAAAAAAGATTGTGGTTGGAAAAGATGTTCGATAGCACCTGCAAAAGGGATGTAATTACATGGCTTCATACCTCTCTTCACTAAAACAACATTTACAATATCATTTAGAGCAACTAGGTATTTCGGATAGCTAAAAGATGCCCAATTTCTTAAAAAAGCTAAAACATCTTCGACAGCATCGTCGGGTTTTGTCCCACGATCAATCATATTCTTGATGGTGATTTTTTGAAACTTAGACACACTTCGTTTCCGATATAAATCATTTATCCAAAAGGCCATCATATCCGCACTTCGAAGACCCGCTCTTTTAGCCGCAGATGCTCCATTTAGCTCATTCCAAATCATTTGAGAGGTAGCTTCCAAGTCAGCATATTCTGGGTTGCCACTCCATGCGAATGTTAATAACTTTCTTATATCCAATTTGAGCAATTTGTTCGTGGTAGCGATGAGGAATTCAGGTTCTATTCCATTGTGAAGTTGTAAAAGTTCAAGAGGGAGAATATTGTCAACCAGAAGTTCATCCAATCGTTTACTTAAATTGTATGGCAGGCTTTGCTTATCCATTTGGAGCAACAAACTATTTGGAGTTGTTTCAGTTGGATTAAACGCTGGAATGTCAACAAAAGGCAATTCGGCAACAGGAGGCTTGTCAAATACATATACATGCCCAATAAAATGTTTGAACATGCGACCAGACCTTCCTCTAATATTATTGAATGTAAAAAAGTCTAATTTTCGTCGATCTAATGTATTGTCAAAAACTACGACATTTTTTGCACTTGTGTTTACCCCTTCAATTAATGTGGATGTACACAGTAATACATTGATTTTTTTCTCTTCAAAAGCACGAATAATAAATCTGCCAAGTGCTCTTGGTAATCTACCATGATGAATTCCAACTCCATGTTTCAATGCAAGAGTAACTAACCATTGATCATGATAATTGATGGCAGTCCATTCTGCAGCCTGTAATAACTCTTCATCCTCGGTAATTTTAAAAACGTTTAAATCAATTAATTTTTCTGCTAGCTTACGAGTACTATTAGGTGATTGGCAATATATAAGGGTTTGATCTGGCATTTGTTTTAGAGTTTCAGCAAGAACTTTTTCTTTTGACGGTTTTTTATCTAGATGATGTAGCTCCAATGCTACAGTATGGTAATCTTCAACAAAAAATTTGCAATTCAGCCTCTTATGCACAATGTCTGGAATTTCTTGTATTGACGGACCTAAAAGATAAAATTGAGCACCAGTATTGAACAAAAGCAAAAATGCATGATTCAGTAATGCGGCTCGGCTACCATCACTACCTATTGACAGCTTGTAGAACTCGTCAATCACAAAAAAATCTGGATCAGGAATATTGTCTTTCATCGCCAGATAGCGTTCCTGTGTAAAGACAAAAATATTTTTATCTCCCAAAGGTTGACTGACATTGGTAATAACTTGATAGTCAGATGAGAATCTCATCATTCTTCGCCTAGTTTCTTCAATGAGAGCGATTGTTGGAACTATCAATATGACATTATCGAATTTTTTTGCTGCAATAGTTGCATCAATAATCAAGCTTTTACCATATGAGGTTGGAGCGCTGAGGATGACTGAATTTCCATCGAGCAAAGCTTCAAAAATTTTATTTTGTGAGCTATGAAGAATATAATCAGACATTTCACCAACTGCTCTATGAGCAGCATGATTGAAAGCACTTCGTAAAGAAAGTTGCTTGAGATTGTCAACGTATGGGTATAGTCCAACTTGCATTGCTATTTCATCTAGAATTTCTTGTGAATGTATATTGAGTTTATACTTGGAATCTAAAGCTCGGATTACTAATTCTCTTGCTTCATTGGAATTTTTTGTACACAATGAAGATAAGAGTCGTAATATTTCAAACTGGTCGTTCTCCCACCATGATCCCCGTAATACTTTTCTAAAATCAGTTGTTGAAATCATCCTTGGAGTTCCTTAAGACGCTGATTCAATGCCGTTGTAAGTTCCGCTTTATCCTTCAATGGCAGCAATATGATATGTACAGTAATGTCCAAGGGTGTCCCAAAAGTTTTGACGTGTTCGTCATCTAAACGTTTTCTCAATTTAGTATAGGCAGATGTAAGCTCTGTTTTAATGTTTTCTAGATAGTCGTGATCTGCAATACTTGAGCCTTTAACAACACTACTATCATATGTGAGAAGAATAGGTATCGCGGCCCTTGAAAAAATCTCATCCAATGATGTGTTTTCATCAATGAGTTTTTTGAGGCTTATTGCATGTGGCCAGGAAGAGTCGATCTTGTTAGCGATTAAAAGAAATTCATTTCTTAAATAATCAGTTTTGAGGTGATCAATTATTTCATCACAAACATCTCTTATCGCTCTGCCTACTTCACTGTAAAATTTTGTTTCTCCTATCCATAGTTCAAGTTCATCGCCTGTATCCACTACGTGAACAGCATCAAAGCCCTTAACAGTTTCGTTTACCCCACTTTTGTAATAAATTTTACTCACTGCTGGAATAGTAGAAAAAATTTGTCTTATAGCAATATGAAGTAGTATTTCACCGAATTCACCACGATTACCATATTTTTCAGTTTTATATACTGCATTTGCCGCTCTACGTACCATACGTTGTGCATTGTGATAACCAATGCTTTGTAGTTCATCGTAAGGCAATGCAAACTCTGGCAACCATTCCATAACATGCTCGACTAAAGCATTTTTTCGCCATTCTCCACGTTCAAAGCCCACACATAATCCTACGTCATTACCTTTAGTGTCCACACTATGGAAAACTATATTTAAAAAATCTGGAGGCTTTAACATATCTTGCATTCTTTTGTAGGAAATGACATTTTCAATCTTTTTGGCATAGTATCTCCTTTATCAATGTTTGAAAGATTAACATTTAAAATAAGCAGTCAAAAAGCCGCTTGCGAGTTTTTGATTGGTCTCCAATAAATTGTTATCTTTGTATTGCTCAACCATAGATAAATACTTTATAGGGTTTTGCGAATTTGTTCTTAGTGTTGTTTTGTGTAATAATTAAAACATTGCGATCTTGATCAAAATAATAATCTTGAAATTTTGGCGAAAAAGCTGTGTGATATATTGATTCATCTAAATTTGGAATTTGAACATCTTGCCTAAATTCAGGGTGCTGTACGTGGAAATTAACAATTTCATTTCCTTGGAAATTTAAATTTTCACCTACGTAATACTGGATATAAAATTCTTCATTAAAAACATAGCCTTTGCTAAAATTCTTTTTATTAAAACTGAGAAAGTCTTTTACTTGTTTATAACCTTGTGCTTCACTCATGTCATTCTCCTATGCATATAACTCTTTTTTAGTACACATATTATGTGGCTAAGGCTTAAACTACAAGCCATCTGAACACGTGAAACTATATTAAAAAGTATTTATTTGATTACATTCTACCATGATAAGCCTATAGTTGATCATTGAGCGAGTAAATTTGTTGGAATCAGCATATTCGCCAAGTACAGAAAGAGGACTTATTGGAACAAAGTGAGTGGCTAACTCCCGATTTTGGGCTTAGTTATACACTTGTTCAACAACCAGTAAGTTTTGGAATCAAGCATGCCAACAAAATGAACTATAGCTATAATTTTACGGACTACTGGCTATTTACACAAAACTTCGAACGGTCTTACAAATAAAGATACGCAGCTTTCTTAATGATTGCCAGTATGGTAATACAAGCTATTATGGCAACAAATTTTTTCTACCATTTAAACTCATATTTTCAATTTCTTTATATCGATTTTGCTTTAAAGCGTATGTTGAACCTTGCGATTTATTGGAACCGCTTTGATTAAAAATGGCGAAATCAAGTAGTAGAATTTCACGATTTGTTTTCCTATCAAATTACTCATCAATTGTGTATCTCGAAATTCACGTAAGAGCTCCAAATGTTGATGGTGACGATCCCCGTACATATGGGTCAAGAAGCAATTGTTTGTCTCGAACGTTTTGATAACGGTGCCGCAATAGGGGCAGAGCGTTTTGTCCGGTTCTCCCCGGTACGTCACCATGCGAGGTACTACTTTTCTGCCGCAGGATGTGCAGGTGATCCGATCGTCTTTTTGTTTGGATTCGTATGACTTGTTTTGTTTCTCCTGTGCAGAAAAAATGAGCTGAATATTTCTGGCACGAAACCCTTTTTGATCTTCGCCCAGTTCGAATTCGACATCATCATTTCCATTCGGAACCGATGGGTGTTTCCACTCACCGATCCGAAAGAAGATATCCTCTTTCAGCCCTTCGGAGAATATGAATCCGAATCCTTTTTCAGCATTGTAAAATTTAACCGTTCCGCGCATAATCTTTATCCGATGCTACTTGCAGTTGATTGCTTCGCGCCCGGCGAACTGATCATTACGCATATAAATCAGATTGACACTGCATTGATTCCCATACGCTTGTCTTGAACATGTTGCTGTATACCCATCGATCGACACTTTCCCCGCACCGTATTGGCTGCATTGCTGAACTAATGTGCCTTTAGCGTTTTGGATCGATTGAGGGAGTTTTAGGTTGGAGTAGACGAACCGTTCATCGGTAATATCTCGGGCTTCATTGTTTTGCACTTTATAGTTTTTATAGGTCTTGTTTCCACCTATCTCTTGTATGTTCACCAGCTTCATTGTTCCTGTGTCACTGTAGACGGTGGAGAGCAACTTTCGGTTGCCAATATTGTTTTCACTTTGAGCTCCAAGTGGGAGCATTGAGGTTGAGAGAGCAAGTCCTTGCATCTGTATATCCAATACGTCACTTTGATCAATGACGAGGTTGTTTTTTGCATACGCTGGAGCGGTATCTGTAAGCAGTATGAACTTAAACGGTTCAGGGCTTCTTAGGATAAACGGATGCTCGATATCAGCACATCCCATCTCTCTTTTCATCATTACCGGTTTGCTATAGATATTCGTTTCACCGCCATCAACAACGAGTTTACCGGATGCCTCTTCACAGAATGCTCTTGCCATTTCCGTTTGACTTCTGCATGGCGCGTACTTAATTAGGTATTTATTCCCTTTTTGCTCTGTTACATACTCGGCAAATAATGATTCAATCGTTTTAGAGATCTTTGGCTTCGCAAAGTTCTCTGTCGCTACCGCTTCACTAAACGTGACAACCATAGTGTCGGGATAGCGTTTGGTTTTTGCCGTATAGATGGTTTTACCGGTATCGATTGATTTACATGTCGTATCGTAATAAAAGTTATGCGGTCTTAGAGCATCAGTATCGGCGATGAAACCTCGTTTGAGACGCTGATCACTAAAGTACTCTCGAAAGTCACTGCGTGATTTGACAAAGAAAAAGATTTTATCTTCAGGATTTAGTTTGGTATATTCGTTTCGCTGTTCTTGTGAGAGTACTTTGACTTTAGCATGATCAAGGCTGTGTGCCTCTACCGTATCGCCAAAACTATCTTTGATTGTAAAATAGACATCTCCTCCGTATGCGAAGCACTGACGCTCCAGCATATCTTTAGCATCCTCACTTCGGGTTTTATACGTTACTCCTCCTCCTATAAGGGGAAGTTCTTCAATCGGTGTCACTACTTCGATAGTATTGGAAGCATCGGTCGTTTTTACTTCGATCTTCATCTCTTTCATTCCGGCAATAAAGGCATTAGAAATGGGTTGTAGATCAGCGTATAACGCGGTACTTAGGGCTAAGGTTATGAGTATATTTCTTGAATTCATAGTGCAGTTTTTTCCTTTCTTTTTCTGCTTACATAGCTATTACTATTTGTGTGAAGGAGTATAACATAAGTACACTCTAAATAGTAATTACTAATTATTTGGAGCCGCATTGAGAACACTGGAAGATCTTACCCAAGAGGATGTTGATGAACTCTACCGACGTATCGGAAGAAACGTCAAAGCGCTTCGTGAACTCAACGGTTTGACTCAGCTAGATCTCTCATTTGCGATGAATCTCAAATCCCCCGGTCTTATCTCTCAAAGTGAACTCTATCTGGATAAACAGCACTTTAATATCAAGCACCTCTATCAGATCGCCCATATCCTCGAATGCGACATCACCGATTTTTTTAAACCTAATTAATGGCCATTACGACACTGTAAAGTGCTCCGCTTCCAAACACGATCACATCGATCATGACCAATACTCCGGTGATACGTTTGATTTTAATCATCATGACCGAACCCGCCGCAAGTGCTTATACGATGACTGCTGCTACAGCAGTGCATATCAACTCCATAAGGGTTACCGCAGACGTCAATATTCCCCATCATCGGCAAGCCGGTAGCCGGGTTCATCTCCATCCATTGGTAGCCTTGGTGATCTCCAAACGAACTGTCGTTCTGTGTGAAGAGATCGCTGTGGTTGATAAAGCTGTCGTTCATAAAACTGTGGTTGTTCTGCTTCCACGTCTTCGTAGTAGATAATGACGCTTTGTAATTTAGGAGCATGCGAATAAACAGATAGACCAGTGCGATCAATACGAATAGTTTTAGCATCTTTTTTCCTTTGTTGTTTCATTGTTGTGTGAATCTTTCATTGTAATGCCGGAGCGCTTAGAAACGCTCCAACAGATTTTTCACCCACGGAGTCTCTCTATGAGTTAGAATATAACATATCAGCGCTCCTAGCAGCACACCGATAATACTTTGCAGATAATCGGTGAATGTTTGGGCTCTCCATGCTAATACAAATGCGGGGAGGTAAAATCCTCCCCAGATGATGAGCCGTTTTATGGGTTCTCTTTTGCGGAGAACTGATGACCCCGTAATAAGATGCGGGTAATTCTATGTACCAGCGCTAGGGCTATCAGGACAATCGCAACAATCAGCTCGATATTCGATTGAACGGCCGATAGCGGTGACATGAATAATCCTGTTAGAGCGCCGCACAGCATCACCGTGATTAAGAGAATCAGAGCATAAGGGGTTCTTTTTGAACCAATGGTTTCGTTACCCAATAATGCATCGATTCTACGATCCATAATTGTCATCGAATACTCCACCGCAATGACCGTATAAAGCATCATCGGTGGAATTATTTTTTGAGGAGGATAGTTGCTCATCCACCCCACTGTAGCGGTTACAACACTAAGCGTCATAAAGAGTGCAAATAGCCATCGGTTTTTCGTATGGCTCCATAACATCACTCCCCCTAGCATCATCATACTCCCCTGTATCAGCAGAATAAAAAGATTCTCTAAACTCATACGTGTTCCCCCCTCTCAAGAAGCTCTAATTTGAGTTTGAGCTCTTCGATCTGAAGAGATTTTAGGCGCTGATGTTCGATCAGTACGATCACGCTGTCCAGTTCGGCTTGACGAACATGCTCACGCACTTCATTTTTGAGCTTAGAGTACTGCGGTGCGTTCCAAACACTGTTCTGATCACAGAAGATGATCTGCTCCATAGCGTCGCCTCGGGTGTGAAATGCGATACGCTCATCGATGACATCACATAGTTCTTGATGAGTAAGACATACTCTGTTTGATTTAAAAAGACATTTTAGAAATTCCATTGCTGTTTCCTTGTTTGAGTAGAAGAGCGATACATGATCGCTCTTCACAATATGACTTCGTTTTTAGTCGAAATCAGACATCAGAAGACTCTCCTCCGATTGGGCCTTTTTTTACAATTGGACAATAGGTAAAAATCAGATCAGGATTTCTATCCGAAAAAGTGAGAAAAAACCGTTTGATCGTAACGGCTTTTTTCCACAAAGATTAAGAACGTTCTCGGTCGCGACTGGGAAAATTGTAACTTAGATTTTTCGATAAATCAATAGTTTTTTTAGGCTAAAAAACTTCGGAAAATAGGGAGAAAGAGAAGGATTTTTTAGAACATATTTTTTAAGAAAATCAAGGGGATAATATTGTGAAAAATAAAGGAAAAAGCTTATATTTATTGATATACACTTCAAAAAAATCATATTGTATAGTGTGATGTAAATCGGATGATTATTTTCTAAAGGAATATATTCCTCGTCACTTTATGCCTAACATTTGGAATCAAATGAGCATATCGCATCGTCATTTCAATACGCTGATGTCCAAGCTGTTCTTTGATCTGTAAGATATCAAGCTTAGCTTTTGCAAGCCAGCTCGCATGTGTATGTCGGAGTGAATGAGCGGTAATTTTATATTTAGTATCTTGTACACTGTTTCCAGGAATAACACTTTCTACAGCATCTGCAAAATAATCCGGCATTCTCAAAATAATTCCCCCATCACTGTTGTTGATAACATTTTCATTTACCTTGTTTTCATAGAGGTAATCGATCGTTTCACGAAGGATTCTGTTCATAGCGATATGTCTATCATTACCTTTTTTTGTCTTTTTGAAATAAATTGTGTTGTTATTAAAATTGACATCAGACCATTTTAACTGTGTATCCATGCCTGTCTTATTCTTTCGTGATGCTGCCCCAGTAATTTCACTAAATCGTGCACCAGTAAATAGTAATAACACTGTAAGATGGTATGTTAGTTGATGTGTTGATTTCAAAATTTCTAAAATTTTTTTGGCTTGATCTTTCATCAAATATCCCTGACGGTTATTGTCGATATCGGGCATTTTAACTTTCCCATCTCCCATAGGATTAGTAAAGTTTTTAAGAATATTATGCTTGATCGCATAGTTAATGATGGTTCGAATAAGCGTTAACTGATGTTTGACTGTTTGGGGTTCCAAACCTGTTGCTGTCAGTTCTTGCTTGAAGTTCTCAAAGTCCAATGAGGTCAGATCTTTTACATTTTTATGCCCAAATTTTGGTTTGATGTGTTTCTTATAATTTTGCTCATCCATGAGATATGATTTTTTATTCGCCTTGGCATAGCTATAGAATTCTTCCCATATGGCATCAAATTTTAGTTTCGAAGTTCTCCCAGCTTTAATTGTTGGCTCTTCATCATGCTGAAGTTTATACTTCATTTCGATCAATTTGGCATAAGCATCTTTCACAGTAAAATCAGAAATTTTTGTTTTTTTACCTACAAGTACTTTGACTGGTTTACCAGAATCATCTCGGTAATTTATGTAAAAAGAGACATCGCCATTCTTTAGCTCGTTGATCCAAACACCTTCATATTTTCCACCAACTGGCTTCAGTCCCATTTTATAACTCTCCAATTTAACGACAAAATTACTTTTTATATAAAATTCGTCGTTTTTTTATTGAAAAAGTATAACAAAAAATTCGTAATAAGAATGCCAATTTTTTACTACAATTTTTACTACAAAGTTTGAAAAACAATGAAAATAACTGCACAGAAATGAAAAACAAAAAATGCTTATTAATCCCTAAATATAGGTGTTTTGAAAGGATTTGAAACAATTTAAGAAAGTATGAAAAGTACAAAAAAACAGACTTAGGATCTGGTGCCGCAAGGTGTGAAGGTTCAAGTCCTTTCATCCGCACCATCAACTTTCAAATGCCTATTTCAGGCACTTCTTCAAGCAACTTTTCCATAACGACTAACTGTAATACCCATTCAAAAATCAACTCTACTACAATCATTACTAATTATTTACCTAATCGGATATACGATTATAAATAGTCCAATCGGGAGAACCCAAGTGAAAAAAACAGTATTGATTCTTTTAACCTTATTAATCGCTTCAAGCTCTTTAGAAGCGCACGGTCGGGAGAGAGGGCCTCACGATGCCTACGACTGGAGATACGGAGGATGGATCTCTCCTTTCTTTCTCGGAGGGGTCATCGGATACACGCTGGCACCGCGCCAAACGATTATATACGAAACACCATCGCCGGTGATTATTCAGACACCGCCGCGAACCATGGTTATCCAAAATCCGTCACAGGTTGTCGTACAGCCGGCAACTTCATCAGACGTATACGAAGAGCGTTGGATCTATTTTGACGATTGCAAATGCGAGCGCAAAGTTCTCGTCAAGATATCGCAATAAAGCAGATATCGACGATTTATTCCGCTCAGAGCAACTTAACCGAAGGATTAGCCTGGGCGACCATTTTTTCCAGTAATTCGAACATTTCATCGCTGTTTCGTTCCATCTCAGCCATTTGCCCGATAATATTTTCGCGTTTTGAGGTAGTTGTACAGGATTGATCGGGGATACAGCGTGCCACATCCAAAATACGCTCGTGTATTGCCTGATGGTATTTTTCAATCGCTTTAAACGCTTCAGTCCGATCCAATCCTCCATGCGTGGAACTATCATAATACCATTGTCCGAAACGACACTCTTTATGGGAAAGTAAATGGGACGATGCATCGTTTTGTTGATGGATAATCGCACCGTATGTCGTATGTTTGAAAATGATATGATCGACTTTGACCAAGGATGTATAGAGCGAGTCACTGATAAACTTCGCCAAATTAGCCGAATGGCTCGTTTGCCCGATGAAATCGTGCAGCAATGCTTCGAACCGGTATACCTCGGCCTGGGACTCTTTGGCAATATGTGACGTGGTTTCCGAATTGGTCTCGATCTCCGTAGCCTCTTGCTGGAGTGTCGAAAGCGTAATGGTAATCTCCTGCGTCGCTTTTTGTGTCCGTTCGGCCAGTTTACGAACCTCATCCGCGACAACGGCAAATCCGCGCCCGTGTTCACCTGCACGCGCCGCTTCGATAGCTGCATTGAGTGCCAGAAGGTTGGTTTGATCGGCAATATCTTTGATCAAATTGGCAATCGTGTTGATCTCTCTCATCCGTGAACTCAACGAAACGATCGCTTCATTGGAATGTCCAATCAGCGCCATCAGGTGTTCAAGCTGTTCGACCATGCGATGGATGCTCTCTTGGCTCTGTCCTACTTCAAATGCCGTTTCGGTAATATTTTCTTTGATTTTGAGGGCATAGCGGCTGTTTTGTTCGATATCCGTTTGAATCGAGGAGAGGACTTTCGCAATCCCCCCGCTTATCCGATCAAACTCCAAGGAGAGTTCCGCACGTTTTCCTCCGAGATACGAGTCTGCATTAATTTCAATCGCGCGGTTCAGGGCATTGCTAAGCGATTCAAAATCCCCTTTATACCCTGAATTAAAAACGATGCGGTCCGAATGCCCCTGCGCCGCCATATCCAATGACGAACGGACATCACGCATCAACTGCTCGATCTGGTCGAGCAAATCGTTGGTTCCCCATGCTATTTTAGAGAGAATATCGTCATTCGGTATGTGGGTAATCCGCTCGGATAGAATCCCCTTGCCCGCTTTTTCTAAAACATCGTTGAGCTGTTCGATGATCCGGCTTTGCTTTTGCATCGGTCTCTTCAGTGTAAAAACCAAATCGGCTATACCCAATAATGCACAAATCGCCGCGACTGCGTATTCTGCCGTCGTACCTAAATATACGGCGATACCGAACAACGATATGCTGCTGAGAATCGCACGATTATTGTTGAAGCGAGAGGACAAAACGGTCATAATCGGTTCCCTTCTCTTTCAAATGCGTATCTAAAATTTTTCGGGATGCTTCGATGCCGCCGCTTCTTTCAGCTTTTAACAGAGTTCCGTACAATGTTGGAATCACTTCCATGGCTTTTGTGCTCGGTTTACGTCGAACGGAGTGATAGTCCCGTACCGAACCGTTAGGATTCATCGTCGCGGTAACATTCGCAAAGACCCAGTACGACGAACCGTCTTTACAAAGGTTCTTAACATACGCGAATATCTCCTCTTTTTTAGCGATCCGCTCCCAGAGCAGCTTGAAAACGACCGAAGGCATATCCGGATGACGTAAAATCGAATGAGAGGCCCCCATCAGTTCATGTTCGTCATATCCGGAGATATCGATAAATATCTGATTCCCGTAAATAATGTTGCCGAGCGCATCTGTTTTTGAGACGATAAAATCCGAAGGTGAAAGATGTTTCTGTACCGATGTCGGTGTGATGGAAGGCACGACGAACTCCTCAAAATCAATTTTTCTCCGAAGTTGTACTGCTATAGGATTACGGTTTGACTACAAAAATGCCATTTTTTCATCCGACGCCCTTATAGATATTATAAAAAATTATCTCTTTTTGATAACGCTCCTGTATCCGTTTTGTAGTAACTCTGTAATCTTGCATCGCTATTCTTCGCACCACCAAAGTATGTCGCACCGCAAGGGAAAGAATGAACACCACCCTTTTAAAATGGATCATAACAATCGGCCTTTTGGCGATCACGTCTCAGATGGTCCATCTCGAAACGGTCATGCAAACTCTCCTGAGTGCAAGTGCGGGTGCGATAGTGACGGCCATAGCGATTCAAACCCTAAGTACTTTTTTAGCCGCGTACCGTTGGTCGCTGATTATGGACTCGCTACAGTTCCATGAGAGTTACCGTGTCTATCTCGCGAGCTATTACAAGGGGGCTTTTTTCAATCAGGCACTTCCCGGAAGTATCGGCGGGGATGCGGTACGGGTTTTAGAATTCGGTTCTATGGGCTACCGAAAAAAAGAGGCGTTCTACGGTATTTTTATCGATCGGATCGTCGGACTCGTCGGACTCCTCTTACTTAATCTCGGAGCAAACCTCTACAGCGGTGCATTGCTTCCCTCATGGCTGTTCGGACTCATCAATATGATAGCGCTCGGAGGGATCGCCGGATTCGCCTTGCTCATCGTACTGCATAAATTCTCTTTTTTATCCGCTTACCGTATCACCAATCTTCTCTCCGAGCTATCCTCTCGCTTTCGGCAGGTATATCGAGGTAAAAAAGCGATCTTAACCCAGCTGACACTCTCTGTAATCATCCATTTTCTCTCTATCGTCGCATTGTATGAAATTGCCCGTTCCGTAGGAATGGATTTAAGCATCGAACTTTTTTTCGTCGCCGTTCCGCCTGTCTTTTTACTCACTATCGTGCCGATCTCGCTGGCGGGATGGGGGGTTAGAGAAAGTGCGATGATCGGGATATTTATGCTGATCGGCGCTTCCAAAGAGACGATCCTCTCCGTTTCCATCCTCTACGGGCTCATGCTGATCATCGCCAGTCTTCCGGGGTTATTTATCTGGCTTTCGGGGAAAAAACTGGTATGAAACTTTTATTAAACACTTTATCTTCCGAGGTTTACGATGCACGTTGATACGATGCGCAATATCGACTATTGGGCAGGGATACCGCTCTGTTTTATCGGTTCGTTTATTTCAAAAACACTGAATTTCTTCACGTATCCGACCAAGCCTAAAAACATTCTCCTGATCGAACTCTCCGAAATGGGGAGTACTATTCTAGTCGACCCCGCGATGCAAAAACTCAAACGGGAATTGAATGCCAATCTTCATTTCGTCATTTTTGCAAAAAACAAACCGAGCCTCGATCTTCTCCGTACAGTACCCGAAGAGAACATCTTTACCATTCGCGAACATTCTCTTTTTGCTTTGGCGGGCGATACCCTCTCCTTTTTACTCTGGAGCCGACGCAAAAAGATCGATACCGTTATCGATTTAGAGCTTTTCTCCCGCTTTACGGCTCTGCTTAGCGGACTTTGCGGTGCGGTAAACCGTATCGGCTTTCACCCTTTTTACAACGAGGGGCTTTATCGCGGTACGATGCTAACCCATAAAGTTGCCTATAATCCCCATCTCCATATCGCCAAAAATTTTATCGCTCTCGCCAATGCCGTGCTCAGCGATACAAAAGAACTCCCTTTTTCCAAAAGTATCATTAGCGATGAGGAGATCCTCCTGCGCCGTGTCGACGTCACCGAGTCGCAAAAGAGCACTATCGCGTCTAAAATTGCCGCATTGTGCCCCGCATACGCCCCTGAGACAAAGCGGTTGGTACTGCTCAATGCCAATGCAAGCGATCTAATGCCGCTGCGCCGATGGGACAAAGCCAACTATATCGAACTCTCCCGCCGGATACTTACCGATTATCCCGATACCGTTATCGCCCTGACCGGAGCACCCGCTGAAAAAGAGGGACTTCAGGCGATTCCGGATGCTCTTAAGCATGAGCGAATCGTCAATCTGGCGGGACAAACCGCTTTTTCCGAGCTGACGGCACTCTATGAAATCAGCGAGTTTATGGTCACGAACGATTCAGGGCCCGGACACTTCTCCGCCGTTACGTCGATGCCATCTTTTGTTCTTTTCGGTCCGGAAACCCCGAAACTCTACGGTTCGTTAGGTATCACTACTCCGATCTATGCCGGACTGGCCTGTTCGCCCTGCGTTGCCGCGACCAATCATCGAAAAACTCCCTGTGATGATAATCTCTGCATGCAGGCCATCTCGGTTGAGCACGTATATAAGATTCTAAAACCCTCGTTAGAGAACAGCAGGTTTTGCAGATGAAACTTATTCATAGCCAATACCGACAACTGTTCTGGGTATTGGGAGCGTTTACACTCGTCCGCCTTGCCGTCGCGCCGTTTTTCGGCTTCGGGGTGGATGAAGCACACTACCTCCTCTACGGCTACCATCTCGACTGGTCGTATGTCGATCACCCTCCGCTGGTCGGATGGATACATGCATTTATCCTCTTTTGCACGAAAGGGGGAGAGTTTTTTTCCCGTATTCCCGCAATCGCACTGATGATTGTCACTTCCGTAGGAGCGTACCGTTTCCTCCTAAGTGCGGGTGCCGATCATCACCAAGCCCTATGGGGAATCACCGCCCTGAACGCCTCATTTATGTTCGGTGCGTTGGGATTGATGCTGTTGCCGGAGAATCTTCTGATGGCACTCCTGTTCCCGCTGATGGAGAGTGTATTACGAATTGAGCGTACGGGAAAAGCCCGGGACTTTGTCCTTCTCGGTATCCTATTAGGGGCACTCGGGTTGAGCAAATATACGGCGATCCTTTTCATCCCGGCAATATTGGGATATTTTTTAGCTAAACGCCGATTCGATCTTTTTGCCAATCCGCGTACTTTACTCAGCGTGTCGCTTGCCCTCATCATGATTTCCCCTGTTATCCTCTGGAATCAGCAGCATGACTGGATCAGCTTTCTCTACCAATCCGAACACGTCGCCGGAGGGACGGCAATCGCTCTAAAACCGTTTTTTAAATCCCTTGCGGGGCAGATCGGAGCCTATAACCCGCTGTTATATGTCATCGCATTGTTCGGATGGATAGGCGCATTTCGTTCCTCGGACGATACCGTCCGTCTTGCATTGTGGATCGGAACGACGATCGCTCTCTTTTTCCTCGTCTCTTCCTTTTTGAAGCCGGTTCTTCCTCATTGGCCTGCCCTTTTTTATCTTCTCTTTATTCCGCTTGGAACCGTTATGCTGTTACGGCGCGGATGGGATAAAACGGTAAAAGGGGTTATCCTTTTTTCAGCTCTGCTTTCACTTCTGATTCATGCCGAACTCGTTTTTAAATGGGGACACTTTCCCGATTACAAATCGCCGTTTCGCGATATCTACGGCTACGATCGCATTGCCGGAGAAGCGGATGCTTTATTTCGTGGGATTCCGAGCACCAAAAAAGCGCTCGCCGTTACCAACTGGACGTACGGAAGCCGTATCCTTTATTACACGCGTCCTTATGGGGAAAAGGTCTTTACGCTGGATACGAAAAACCGCCAGTTTTCCCTTTGGGAAGCAGAAAGCCCCGTTGGATACGATCTGCTTATCATTACATCGCACTTTACCGCTGATGCCGCATCTGCGGTAGTGTGTACGGAATATGTCCCATTAGGAAACTCCGTCATAACCCTGGAAGGGGGGATCGTCGATACGTTCACCTACACCCTATGCCGCAATTATCGGGGAGAACGATGAAAACGACCCTGATTATCGAAAGAGAACTGGTAATTTCACTCTCTTTGTTTTTATGCTTCAGCGCCTTCTTGTCGTATCTGTATCTGGATAAAAGCTTGGCGTTGTACTGCCATCAGATACACTCTTTATGGGTCAAAAAACTCTTTTTCCTCCTAACCCAGATAGGAGATTCAAAATACACGCTGATACCGTTGGCGATTTTTTACCTCATCTACCGAAAATTTAATACACTGATAGCACGCAAACTGCTCTATCTTTTCAGCGTCGTCGCATTCAGCGGCATCCTTGTCGATATCATCAAAGTGATTGTCGCGCGAATGCGTCCGAAAATGCTTTTTTTATACGATCAATACGAGTTCGTCTGGTTCAAAACAGGCTCGTCGTTCAACTCGTTTCCCTCAGGTCACAGTGCCACCGCTTTTTCATTTTTCGTTGCACTGAGCCTTCTGTATCCGAAGTACCGCTACCTCTTTTTCGCATTGGCTGCCCTAGTCGTATCGAGCAGAGTTGTACTCAGTGCCCATTATCTTAGCGATGTTCTGATCGGAAGCTTGATCGGGGGTTTGAGCGCTCTGTGGATTCACCGAAAAATGAACCCCTTATGGCGCTATCTCAAGACAAAATACTAATTATCAGCCCATTGCGGCATCGAATTGATTAACCTTTTCCATTGCCGCGGCGATGATCGGCTCCAACTGAGCATACACGAGATCATGACGGGATAAAAATGCTTCGATCGCGTCGCTGTCAAGTATTTCGATCGAACGTACCATTGTCAAAAGCTCTCCGTAAAAACCGTCCCCTTCGAAACAGGCTCTCTCGATTTCAGGAGCGACGTTCAACCGCCGCAGCGCTTCGCGATGGGGAATATTGAACAAAAGATGGATCAAAGAGAGCATTCCGACGAAATACGCGGTCGCATGCTGAGACTTCGTCGCCTTCGGAACTACAAGCTCGAGCAGTTTTACCATCAACTCCGTTCGGTTCACCACCATTAAGAGAAGCGGAGCCGTATTCTGATCCGACTCCTGTGCTTCGGAGTACATCAGCAGCATAACCCAGTTTGCAAGAGGTTCACGTCCCAAAAGAGTCAAAACGTGGCGGATAGAAGAGACAGGATTACGCAGAGAAAATACCGCCGAGTTCATAAACCGCAGCAGCTTGAGACTGACGGTGTGGTTAAGTTCAAAGGCTTTCACCAATTCATCGATAGAGACGTCGCGCTGAAGCATATTCCACAAAGATATGACGGCTTCGTGATTCAAAGCAAACGAGGCGTTCTCTAAAATTTTGGGTTTGGAGATGAAAAAACCCTGAAAATAATCGAACCCTTTGGCGACGCATTCGGCATGGATATCATGCGATTCGATTTTCGAACCGACTACTTTTATGCCTTGCCGCTGAAACGCCTCTACATCGCTGCGTTTGATCCGTCCACTACGGGAAATATCGACTTTGACATATTTTATATGAGGAAAAACAGGAGCAAACTTCTCCATATTCTCAGGGGTAAACGCAAAATCGTTCAAACCGAATTCATATCCGAGTGCTGAAAACTTTTGAATTTTTTCATTTAGAGTTTCGTTAACGTCAGTCTCTTCCAACAGAACATATACCACCTTCTCTTTCGGAAGCAGATTAACAAGTTCATCGCGGATGAATCGATGATCGGCACGGACGAATCCGATCCGTTTGCCGAGTATACGGTCAAGGCCGAAAGTGCCGTGCAGACTGTTGACCAAAAGCTCCGTCGCAAATTCGTTCCCGTGTTTCGGAGAGTGAAACAGATCATACGCGATCAGTCCTCCACGCTGATTGACAATAGGTTGACGTCCGATATAGTTGCTTCCCATGGCTCCTCCCGCTAACAGATTAATGACGGTGCAGGTTCATAAAAATAATACCCCTGCGACGCATCGATACCGATCTCTTTGACCTGATGATAGATCGCCTCGTTGGCAACGAATTCGGCAACGACACTCATCCCCATTTCATGTGCAAATTCACAAATATGTTTGACGAAAATTTGAGCATTGCGATCGTGCGGAAGATTTTTGATCAATGTCCCGTCGATTTTCAGCGTATCGATATTCAACTTCAGTAAATGATCGAAATTCGAATACCCCGAACCGAAATCATCAATCGCAAAACGGCATCCGATCGCCTTAAAACGATCGATAAACGCACTGACATCCGAGTAATTCTCGATCCCTTCACTCTCTAAAATCTCAAAAATCATCAATTTTCCCATCCGATGCTCCACGATAGCATCTTCCAGATAATCGGATAATTCCGGATTGATGAGATCTTGTGTCGAAAGATTAAGACTCACCGGAACGGAAGATGTTTTAAACGTCTCGATCACCCTGTCAACCATCATTTTGGTCAATTCCGGATAAAGTTTCGTTTTTTTGGCAATTTCTAAAAAGGCATACGGAGAGACGACCGTTCCGTCATGCTCGATCAGTCGGATCAATGCCTCGTACTTAATGATCTCCCCTGTAGCGTTATCGACAATCGGCTGAAAATAAGGGATAATGCGGGTCTCTTCGATAGCATCTTTGATCCGCTTATACCATGCGATATTAATCTCCTGTTCATGTTTCGAAGAGACCGAAAAAATCTCCAGCTCATGCCGCTGGCGTTTTGCCAGTTTTAACGCTGCAGTCGCATGTTCCATAACGCGATCGCTGATCGGTGCAACACCGACGGTGACGGTGAGAACGATCTCTATCCCCTCAATCACAAAAGACTCTTTTTGTGTCAAAACGATAATCTCTTTTAAAAAGGTGATAAAAAAATCCAAATCGATACAATTTTTATGAATCAATCCATATTCGTCGCTTCCCATTTTATACAGAGCAATTTCCGGCTTCGATACTATTTTTTGGCTCAGCCAATGCCCGTATCCTGCCAGAATAGCATCTCCGATCGCTATCCCGTATACTTCGTTGATATCACTGAAACGGTCGATATTGATAATGGCTAAAGCGCATACTTTCTCTTCGCTCAACGCTTCGACTAGAGAAAAACGGTTTGGCAGATTACTGATCGCATCCGTCGTTAGATGATATTTGAGCTGTTCACGCTGTCGAAACGATTCAACGGCAAATCCGATATCGGCCGCCAGCTCTTCGAGCATTGCCACCTCTTTGGTCTCAAAACCTTCGGAATGTTTTGAATAAAGGGTCACCACTCCAATAGGAGGTTTATTGATACCGCTGACCATAGGGATCGAAATCATCGATCCGAATTGCCCTTTTTCGGCGATAAAATGCCATGCTCCGAACGATTTTTCATGTTCGAGATGTTCGATAACTACCGTCGTATTTTCCCGTACCGCTTTGACGGAGGGATCGGAAAACGCATCGTTTAACGATATCTTGATTTCGGGGTGCAGATAGCCTGTTATGTCATAGGAATAGGCCTGAATAACAAGATTTTCATCCTCTTTTAGCGCCATCCAGCATAACTCATATCCGGGGTGTTCCGCCAGCCGTTTGCACGAATGGTTCAAAAGGTCCCGTCCCGTCTCTGCCGTGATCAAAAACTGATTGATATCGGCAACGGTACGAAGAATACTGTCTAAATATCGGAGTTTTTCCAATGCATCGCTCAACTCGTCTTGTTGGACCCGCATCGAGTGAAACGAATCGGATATGGTCTCGTTCAAAATCGCGATTTCATCAATAACGTACGGATTTTTTTCTATCTCCCTACTCTGCGCACCCAAGGTCACCGTTTCCAAAGGTCTGATAATCCATCGCCGGACACCGCCGAATACCGTCACGGCAAAAATACCCAAAACCAAAAACAGCGCCGTTCCGTAAAAAACAGCGATCTCGTTAAAACGTTCGAATACAAACGCTTTATTCAGGTCGATTAACAAAAATGCCGTCTTTTTTTCAGCACCGACGAAATAAGGGAGTTCGCTTGAATAATGTAGATGCTCGTGAGAAATCAATCCTTGATAGATGTGCGATATCGGCTCGTATTCCCCTTCGATCAACTTTCCGCTCATTGCTCTGGAAGAAGAGACAGCGATACTTTTGCCGTCTAGCGAAAGAGAAAGCGTCGCAATCGCATTGTCGATCGTACTGGCTTTATCTAAAAGCGTCTGTATATTCTCGATCCGTTCTTGCTGCAATGTCGCTTGAATATCCCCCTCAAGGCGAAAAACGCTCTGGTTGATCCCATCTGAAAGATAGTGCAACGTCCCGACCCGCTCGACATAATAAAATCCACCCGACAATACGACAAGGATAATAAAAAAAATACTCAGTCCCCACAATGAAAAACGTTGTATCTTCACGGCAGCAACTTATCCGTACCGACTTTTTGTTTGCGCAGATGTTCGATAATATCGTTTCTTTGTCCCTCATAAAGCCACTCTATTTGCGAAACGCTGTGCATGAACTCTTCATAACTTTGCCCCTCCAAATACCCCTTTACCGTTTGGTAATACTCGTGAGGGTCACTTTTGAGCCTTTCGACACTTACCTGAAAAAGCTCTTTTAAATGTCGAAACTCTTTTTCTCTCCCCTCAATGACCGCCTCATCCATGTATAGAGCATCGATCACGAAAAACGTCTTCATTGTCCGCGTTGACGCCAACGGGACAAATCCTTTAGCGTATAGTTTGGAAATGTAAGGCTCGTATGAAATAATTACAATCGGTTTTTGAGAAGGTTGCAGCGTCACGATGCTTTTCTGGGAAGCATCTATTTTGTGAAAATGATCTCGATTTAATCCGTTTTCACGGAGAAATGCTTCGAAAAAATCCTCATTCAGCGATTCCCTCTCGAGATATACATCAACAGGTTCTTTCGAATCCCGTATCTCTTGCAATGAACGGTTCGATACGATCGCATCCGCGCCGTTGGATCGGTCGATCAAAAAAACCGGTTTGATCGTATCGTGATTTTTGAAATGGAACAGTTCATACTGCGTCGCCGTAAACCCTTGCGTAAATCCCCGTTCGTACAGGCGCGCATTATCGGTCAAATCGACCAGCCACATAAACTGAAAAGGGGTCTTCTCCAACCACCCTTTTTCCTGCGCGTAGATAAAAGGGGTAAAACCGACCCACGGATTGGTCGAAATATGGATTTTGGAAGCTTCGTTAGGACGGTTGACATAATAATACAGCACGGCAACTGCGGCAACCAGCAGCACCAATACAAAACTCAAAACACGAGCTTTCTTCACATTTTTCTCCACCAAAATATTACTCATAGTAACACACTATTCTTTATAAAATCTCAAAACCCTTTAATGGAACCGAACACGGGGGAAAAATTCTGTTTCAACCCCCATAATGCTACAATTGCGACAAAAAATTTTAGACTAGGATAATTATAATGCGTTTTTGGATCGTTTGTTTTATCAGTATCGTTGCGTTATGGGGTGCTGAGGGGTATAACGGCAAAAGCCTTATACTGACACTCCCATCCCCTTCGGGAGTAGTCGTAACGGCGGATAAAAATATCAGCGTCCTCTCCCACCCTCTTGACAAAATGAAAGGGATCGCCATTATCCCGATCGATTATTACGCTCCTGAAAGCGAGCAAAATCTCACATGGATCGCTCCTGGGCAGGAGATGAATATCACGCTCGATATCCACAGCGCTACCTACCCGACAGAAGTCCTCAGCGTCGACCCGTCCAAAGTCACTCCGCCGCCTGAAGTTTTAGAGCGTATCGAGCTCGAACGGACACAAGCATACGCCATCTATAACCATTTTACCCCCATCCGTTATTGGAACAAGATCGGAAGAGCACACGTCTGAACTCCAGTCACATTCCTTTATCTCG
>NZ_CALDDG010000038.1 GCF_937936435.1 uncultured Sulfuricurvum sp.
GAGATAAAGGAATGTGACTGGAGTTCAGACGTGTGCTCTTCCGATCTTACCAATCGACGGTATTGTCGATTCCGAGACTCGAATCGGTGATTGCCGAAACCCAACGGGGGATCGAAGAGGCCAATTATCTTTTCCGTTCCGATGCCCAGCGCCAATACAACGAGACGTTGGCTCAGCTCAATTCGCTCCAAGCCGATGCGACGGCATTGACCGATCAGGTGGATCGAACGGTAGTGCGTTCTCCGATGGACGGGACGGTTCAAAAACTGTTCGTCCATACCCGAGGAGGGGTCGTCAAACCGGGTGACAATCTCGTCGAGATCGTCCCGAAAGGGGCAAAACTTCTCGTCGAGGTCAAACTCAAACCCTCGGATATCGCATTTATCTATCCGGGACAAAGAGCGGTCGTAAAATTCAGTGCCTACGATTTTGCGATTTACGGTGCTTTGGAGGGAAAAGTCGTCCTCATCAGCGCTGATGCGACGACGAATCAAAAGGACGAGACCTTTTATACGGTACGGATACAAACCGATAAAAGCTATATGGAATACAAAGGGAAGCGTTTGCAGATAATCCCGGGGATGACGGTCAGTGCGGATATCGTGACGGGGCAAAAAAGTGTTCTCGATTATATCCTCAAACCGATCCTCAAAACGAAACAACATATGTTGACGGAGCGATGATGGAGATTGTGGTTTATGCTTATGACGTCACCGTATTAAAACATATCGAAGAGGCTCTTGAGAAAAAAACGTATCGTGTTGCATACGAGACCGAAGATATCGCCGATTCTTTGGTCGTCTGTGCTTTGGATAACGATGTCCGTGCCAACGACGCTCTTATCAAAGAGCTGGTGGAACGGGGCAATCGCATTTTATTGTTGCAATCCCTGCCTCAGATCGAACCGGCGAGACATTATCTCTCTCTCGGGGTTTACGGTTATGGCAATACGCGAATGGATACGCTTTTTCTCCTCTCCGCGATCGAAGCACTGCAATCGAATATGATGTGGATTCATCCGGAGATTACGGCGAAGATGGTCGAATTGCTGACACCGATTTATGAGACGCATAGCTTTTTCGGGAAACTCAGTCCCCGTGAACGCGAGATTGCGCTCATGCTTCTGGAGGGGAAACTCTATAACGAAATCGCCAGCGCATTGTCGATTACGCCGAGGACGGTGAAAGCGCACACGACCCATATTTATCAGAAACTGCAGGTTAAGGATCGTCTCGATTTCGCGCTGCAGTATAAATAACCGCACAGTGTCCCTAGGGACAATTGTCCCTTTTTTTTCATTCGCCTATACTTTTCACACTCGAAGCCCTCAGGCGATTACATCATATCAAAAGGATTTTCATGGGACTAGCAACCGTAACCAAAGTTAAGGGAAACGTTTTTGTCAAAGATATCGCAGGCAACATTACGAAACTGCAAGCCGGCGATGTGATCGAATCGGGTCAGATCGTGTTCGGCGCGGATGAGGGGGCCTCGTATACGGTCAGTTTTGCCGAAAGCGGCAAAGAGCAGACGTTTGCGGGGATTGCTCCGCAGCTTTTCGACGTAACGATGGTTCCTTCGTTGGCCGATGTCGAGGAAGCGACGATCCATCCCGCCAGCGCCAACCCGTTTGCGCAAAGTATCATGTCTCCCGAAGAGCTTGCCGCACTGGTAGCAGAAAACGACGATAAAGGTGAAGAAGTCAGCGACGAGACGACTGCCGGTCAAGAAGCTCCCAAAGAGGGTGAATCGACCGGAGATACGTTTGCCGACCGTACGGGAGCACAAACCGATGTCAATTCCGATCTGCGAAAAGCAAAATTTTTCGGTGTCAGCCACGACTATAAACAAGAAGACGTCTTCCACCGTGAAGATTCCGATCGCTTGGGAAGCAACGCTGCCCAAAATCAGGTAACGCCGCCGACTGTCCCCCCTACGCCTCCGGCGCCGACTCCTCCTATCGCTCCGACGCCGGAGCCGACTTTTATACCGCTGCGCGGAATTTTGAACCTTTCAGGTGACATCACCGTAGCGGAAGGAGGGAATGCCTACTATACGCTGAGCGTAGATACCGCTCCGAAAACGGCTCTTCTCGTCACTGTCTCTATCGGACACATTACGACCGAAGACGGCGATCTTCTCCCGCGTACGATTACGGTAACGATTCCGGCAGGATCGACAAGCGTCACGTTCCCGATCGAAAACAATATTGATGCGATTTACGAAGGACCTGAAAACTATAACGTTTCTATCGTATCGACCAGCGGCGGGGGGTACAATGAACTCAATATCGGAAATTCGAGCGTAACGACGACGATCGAGGACGCGCAACCTATCCCGACGTTGACGATTAACGATCAAGTTATCAATGAACAGGAAGGGACGATGACGTTTACGGTTACGTTGTCGGGTATGACGGAATCGGATGTGACGTTCCATTATGGAACGTCTGATGTGACTGCAACCGATGGAGCGGACTATAGCGGTGTCAGCGGAGTAGGGACGATCAGCGCCGGTACCCTTACCACTACGATCACCGTTCCGATTCACGATGATTATATTGCGGATAATGGGGAGACTTTTGACGTTATTCTTTCCAGTCCAAGCAATAATGCGACCATCAGTGACGGAGTGGGTATTGGAACCATCCTTGATGATACGGTATCCGATCCGTACACAAATCAGGGGAGTACGGAGAATGATAGTACCGATACGATTACAATCCGACTTTTTGCTCTCGATGAGAATGGTAATCGTGTTTCGGCAAATGAAGTGGCAGAGGGGCTAAACCCAAGTTATATTGCCGTTGCGTTCGATAAAAACGGAGTCGAACTTAAGCAAAGTGGGACGGTTGATATTAAATTTACCGACGGTACTGCAACCGGCAATGGAACGGACTACGTATCGACAACTAAAACGGTGAATTTAGGAGTAGCCTTTACTACAACAACAATAGATGATTATCTAGCGGATAACAATGAAATATTTACTGTTGCCATTGTGGATCGAACGTATTCTGATGCAGCTACATACGAGAGCATATTTATCGATACGACGGCTGTAACAACGACGATTATAGACAATATGTTTATCCCATCACTGATTATTGACGATCAAACGATAAATGAACAAGAAGGGACAATGACTTTTACCGTCACGTTATCAGCTTTTGCAGACGGTGATGTCACATTTCATTATGCAACATCCGATGCAAGTGCGACTGATGGGGCTGACTACAGCGGTGTGAACGGAATCGGTACGATTACTGCCGGTACTCTAACAACGACAATTACCGTCCCGATCCATGATGATTATATTGCGGATAATGGAGAAACTTTTAATGTAATTCTTTCAAACCCGAGTAACAATGCTACTATTAGTGACGCTATCGGTGTCGGAACGATTCTTGATGACACGGGAAGCCCGTTAATTCCGGACGACGGAATTGAACCTGATCATGAGATCGTGATCATAAAACTAGTGGCGCTAGATGATACTGGAAACCCTATTTTGGACGGAAATGGAAATTACACTTTTGCAAATACAGTGACAGAAGGGAATAGCGGTAAATATATGGCATTGGCATTTGCTTCAGGTGAAACGATATTTTCGCCATCTACGAAGTTATCAAGTCAAATAGGAACAGTAGGCATTTCTTTTTATAACGATACAGCGAGCGGAGCCGCTGTACAGAGCGAGATGGATGGAAGTCAGGATTATAATAATAATTTACAAAGTAGTGTAGCTTTAGGAACTGTAATTACAACATCAACTTACAACGATGTAGTTAATGATAATAACGAGATATTTACAGTCCATATTATCCAAAATTCTTATCTTCCTATAACCGGAGGATATGAAAATGTTGCAATAGATACAGCTCCTGTGACGACAACAATCCAAGATGGAGCCGATCTCGGTAAAGTGTTTGTAAAACTAGAATCGGTCACACCTGATGTTTATGAAGGCGACACCGCACGCTACAAAGTGACGATTGTCGATATAAACGGTAATGAAGTAAATATTCCCTCAGGAAAAAATATCACCGTAAATTTTTCGTACGGAGTAGACGGTATAGGTGCCACTACGGATGCGACAAGCGGAACCGATTACATTAATACGATAAGTACCATAATCGCTGGTGGCACGAGCAGTACGATATTTGATGTAGCAACAAAAGATGATTATTTTGCGGAAGGGATGGAATACTACAAAGTCTCTATCAGCAGTATTATTGACACAAATAATGCATTTGAATCAATTACTTCACATACAATTGCTAATGGTGCACCAAGCGATATCATAAGTGCTATCGGCACAATTACGGATAATATCTCTTCTACGCAAGAACCGATAGTTCCAAGTGCACCCGATGGAACAACATACGATGCTGAGGATAGTGTCTATATTAAAATTACCGATAACGTTTCCACTATCGAAGGAGGAAATCTTACCCATACGATTACATTGGTAGATAAAAATGGTACTCCTCTCATTGTTCCGATTGGTGAAACTGTCACGGTTACAGTGACATATACCTCAAACAATGGAGTTGTCGACGGTGATTTTACAACGATTGTAAAAGAAATACCAATTACAGGCGGACATAGCAGTGCAACTATCACGAATACGACATTAGATGATTTTAGTGCTGAAGGGAACGAAAGCTATACAGTAACGATAACCGGTGTCTCACAATCTAACGGTACCTATGAAAATGTTGCGATTCATCCGACGATAAACAGTGCAACGGGAACCATTATTGATGGTGTAACGCTTGGAAATCCCACTGATGCATATGTCGATGAAGACAATTTTGATATTACCAATCCAAGCACGACGATACATGATACACAATCATTAAATATTAGTGCTCCAAATGGCGATAATGGGTATATTCTCTCTTTTGAGAGTACGCCTACATTCACATCAGATGATGTCGGATATACGGTATTGACTTCTGATGGTACTGCAATAGAATACGTCGTATCCGGAAATACAACAACAGCATACGCAGGTTCGGGTAGAACAGCATCGGACAAGGTTTTCGTCATCACACTTAATAAAAACGGCATTGGCGGAACGGATGACAACTATACGTATACTCAGTTTAAAAATATCGATCATCCTGTAGCCGGCGATGATAATGTTGTTTTAACATTCGGGTATAAAATCACAGATGGAACAGCAACTAGCGGGGTTCAAAACTTTAATGTCACTGTGAGCGACTCTGTGCCGGGAAGCGGAAATTTATCGGTAGAGACGAATGAAGATACCAATACAATAATTGTAATCAGCAATGAGTCATTTTCAGGAGGAGCTATTACACTCTATAATGGTGTGGATCCCTCATCCAGTGTTGTCAGCGGCGCTAGTATCAGTATTTACGATAGCGAAAAAAATGATATCGTCGGTTCTCTAAAAAATAATGGAGACGGAACCCTTACTTTTATCCCTCTTGGGGATTATAGCGGGACAACCGGTGGTTTTACCTACAGTGTCAGTGATAGTGACGGCGATAGTGCAACGGGAACTGTAGAGATTCTTGTTAAACCGATAGCGGATGCACCGGGTATCACTGTTCATGATGTATCAACATTTGAAGATGCCGGTAATATTCAAGAGGGGACAAACAGCGTCGCGCTGGGCTTAACACTCCCATCACTGAGCACTGACCAAACGGATAAAAATAGTGTAAACGGGTCGGCTGCGGGTGATCATCCTGAACGGTTAGGGTATATCGAACTTAAATTTACCAATGGTACAAATGTAACCGGTGCCGTTTTGGAAAAAGGGGACGGAACGGATTTAGCGACGATTACAAGTGATAATCAGACGGTAAAAATCTACATAACCGATGCACCGTCAGAGTATTATTACTCAGGTTTGGATCCTGTAGCTGATGGTGCGATACAGCTCACACAGGCAGAATATGAAGCGCTCAGAGTCATCCATGCAGAAGACAACGACCATGATATCAAGATCAATATTTCAACAACATCGTATGAGGTCGATGATGCGGGCATTCCTCTAAGCACGACGAATACCGATTTATATGAAACTACAACTGAAACAATGAAAGTAGCCATAACGGCACAAACAGACGATATTTCATTGACATGGAATAGTACTGTCGATACCTATGGGAATCGCGGTTCATATGTAGGTTCAGCTTTCGCATTTGACGTATTTGTCGAAGAAAATTTATCGGCTAAAGTGATAGATTTACAAGCACTGCTTACTCAAACCAGCGGATATCAAAATGATGTGACACCGTTAGGTGGAGATTTAGACGGCTCAGAACGGCGTTCATACACGATCAGCGGTATTCCTGAAGGTACGATTATCAATTTGGGTGGTACGATAGCTGTTGCTGATAGCTCTGGAACAGCCACAGTCTATTTTTCAACGGCGAATAATAAACTTTCCGATCCAAGCTTCACTCTGACACTTCCTGAACAGTATGGCGGTGTGAATAGTAATGGTAAAATAACTTTAAACGTATATGACCAAGATGTTGATACTGGCGTTCATGACGTCGTGAAAACAGCTGAAGTTACTTTTACAATGAATGTAACACAACAAGCAGACCCTGTTACACTTCAGGTAGCACAAGCTATAGGGTATGAAGATGCGGGAAGAACGAACGGAAATACGGCAAATGACGGTAGTGCAGTTATTATTGATGCACCCGAAAACGGGATTCCTTTAATGATCAAAACGACATCCGCCGATACCGACGGTTCGGAAACGTTTACTGTTTCCATAGACGGTATTCCTGATGGCGGATCATTGTATGTGTATGATAAGAGCAGTACGTCATGGAAATTAGTAAATGAAACGAGTAGTTCAAGCGGAAATATTACAATCACCAATAATGCGGATAGTACATGGAAAGTAGTTATCGCTGATTACCAAAATGATTATTTGACCAAATTTATCCCTCCTCATAATAGTGATACGGATTACACATTTACTGTGTCAGCGACAACGGTAGACGGTGCATCTACTCTGCCAGTTACGCAAGATTTACAGATACAAGTAGATGTAAAAGAGGTAGCTGATATCCCTATTAACGATACATTGGCAACTGTGAATGTTGATGGACATATCTTTAATGCAACGAATACGGAAGATAATACAACCTTGATCAATCTTAAAGATATTTTTGCAACGCCGGGTTTATTAGGCTCTTATGATGCGGATAACTCTGAAACTCTCAGTATAAAAGTGACAAATCTAGCAAGCGGTTTTGATATTCAAGGAGCCACTTTTATAGGAGGTAGCGGAACAGGAAGAATTTGGTTCATCGATATTACTGAGCTGAATGCAGGGCATGTGACATTGACAACTCCGCAAAACTATGCCGGCGAAACTAATTTTGATATCCGTTTAGTAACGACAGAGGGTGCCGGTGACAGTAAAACGCATGAAGTAAAAAATGTTTCATTGATGATTACTCCGGCTGCTGAAGCCGGAGCTACTATCAATAGTGCGGACACCCAAGACGAAGATACCTTTAAAATATTGAACTTCGGATTTTCATCTCCGGACACCGATGGTATGAACTCAGGTCAAGAAACTCTGCAAAGCTTCAGTATCGATATGAGCACGGTTCCTTCAGGCGTTATTTTAACCGGTTCAACGAGCGGTGTATTAAGCGGATCGGGATACGTATCGTTAAGCGTAGTAAACGGTGTATTGGAAACAGTGACCGCTACTCTTCCGGAAGACAGCGATGCGAACTATAGCTTTAATATTTCATATACCTATCAAGATAGAGCAATAGATAGTGACGGAAACTATTATACAAATACTATCACTAAAACAGATCAGCCTTATAATGTGACTGTTAATGCTGTAACGGACGATATCAACTTGGCAACTACTACTACGACTACCGCATCTAATAGTGTAGATGGTTTGGGCAATGTAACCGTAACGGACAATGGAAGTTTTACAAAAGTTTTAACTGTAACAGGAGTTGACAGTGACGGCAGAGGTTCAGCCGATACCGATGGGTCGGAGAAATTTACGAGAATTACTGTGTCAGGTGTTCCTGAGGGGATAACAGTTGTAGGCGGTACATATGCCGGAGATACGGGAGGCGGTAATTATTCAGGTTTCTGGTATGTTGATATTGCCGATCAATCGCTAGGCGGTAGCGGTGCAACGTATAATCTTGTTTTTAACGTTGATGGAAGTTTTTCAGTCGGTCAAATCAATACTCCGTTTAATATAACGATTACGGCTTTTAACGAAGACAACAACAATAACGTTGAACAATCGGATAGTGTTTCTTTCGACCTAACGATTGCTAATACGATCACAGGCCCTGGACCTGGAATTCCGGCTGTAATAACTGCATTTTATCAAGATATCGATAACGACGGTACGCATGATCATAGCTATACCGTTAATACTGTTACGGATACAGTTGTTACCGATGGAAATGCTTATTCAGGTAGTATTTTACGAGAAGATACACCGTTTCAACTGAGTGATGTCATCCATGTCGAGACAGATGGTGCCAACAGTGCTTTTTCCATCACAATTAGAAACGTGCCTATAGGCGTTACGATAGAGGGGATGACTTATAATGCAGGTGGTGATTTTTACACGATCAGCGGAAATGGTAATGAACAATCGATAGTTGATGCGCTTAGTGCTATTACGGTGACTCCGATATCCAATCAAAATACTTCTGCCGTTGACATTTCAGGTACCGATTTGGCGTTTGATGTAGAGTTGACTACGTACGCTACAGGTGGGGCAAGCCATACAGCTCTTATCAATTTTAGCGGATCAGTTTTACCGATGACCGACGATATGACGTTGAGTGTTGTTAATGACGGCACTACATCTGAAGATATGGACCAATCGTTTAGCATTACACTTGATAATCCCTCAGATGGGCTGAATACTGAAATTATAGATGGAAAAGTTTATATTAAAGTCACGGAAAATTATACGGATATACAAGGAAGTGATGGGCTAAACGGCATTTTAAAAGATGGAAACGGTGTTGCAATTACAGCAACTCAGATCGATCCTGTCGGATTGCCAGCCGGAACCTATTATGTTATTGACGGAGCAACATACAATCAGACATTAAATTTTATATTTACGCCGGCAGAAAATAGAGATGGATCGGTCAGTATCGACTTTTTTGTAAAAAATAAAGAAGCTGAAAGTTGGAGTCCATACGATACAACGGAAAAAATATCGACGCAGAATCTTACTTTTAATGTTACTGCCGTAACAGATGGATTTATACTCGGGAGTTCCGTGGATCGTTCAGGAAACGAAGACACATTGACATCTTTGGATATCGGATTAACAAATATTGATTCGTCTGAAAAACTTACTTCGGTTTCGTTGGATAAGATTCCCGATGGCTTTTTAGTATTTTATGGCAATAATCCAGATGGAAGCGATAAAGTGATGGCTCAAAATTTAGGTACGAACGGCACTATGAGTATGGAGATGAGCTATGGTGTTTCCGGACAAGTAGCGGCAAATTTATGGAATATTCCTCTTAGTGGAGGTGTATTGCCGGCATACGTTTGGATACAAGGACCGCAGAATTGGAGTGGAACGATTGAAGGAATAACGGTTCAAGTACTTGATCAATTTGGCAATAGTTCATTCAGTACAATGAATGTTGTAATAGATCCTGTAGTCGACACACTGACTTTAAATACAACACAAACATTTGGAAATGCCGGAGATGATATCGAACTAAAAATTAATGCAAACGTCCAAGACCTTGATGGTTCTGAAACAGTGACACTCACTCTTAGCGGATTGGGTTCCGACGCATCATTTAAAGCCAACGATATTTGGATTGATGAAGCAAATATTAGTTATAGCGGTGATACCTATACTATCACAAAAATAGCAGCATCTGATATCAATGCGATCACTTTTGTTCAGTCTGCCATGAATGCGGATGTCAGTGTAACGGCAAAAATGGTAGAGAGTGACGGATCAGAATCTGCTACAATCATTGGTTCTGATTTTCACGTCACCATAGGTGCAGCTTCTCCTACCAGCGGAAATGATACACTTCTTTACAGCGGTTCGGCAATCGATGGCGGAGCCGGCACTGATACGCTAATTTTTAAAAATATCGATAGTATTGATATGTCTGGAATAAATAATATTTCTAATATTGAAAAAATAGACATGAGCGGAAATGGGAACCAGACCCTTAGCGGATTAAGTTTAGATCAGATATTCTTGATGACGGATTCGAGTAGCGCACATACGCTGACTATTGACGGAAATACCGGAGATACAGTAGCAACCGTAGATAGAACCGGATGGGCAAAAGCGGGTGAAACGACAGCTGGAGCTTATACTGAATATAGTTATACTAAAGGTACGGATACGGTAACGGTTAAAATCGATACCGACCATTTGACCAATAGTACTAATTTACATTAATCTGAAACTACAGTTTCAGATACTTTAGGGCTCTAAGCCCAAAGTAGTTTTAGAGAAGAGACGAGAAATATTATTTTTTCCCTTTTTGGCGTCTTTCACGCTCTTCTATCAGCATTGCACCCAAGACCGAGATCACTTCGCTGCTTGCGGCTTCCGCACGTTTAAAATAGGTCATGACGTTTTCCGATTCTTCCGTACAGGTATTGGTTTTGACACATTCGATCGCTGCTAGAATATTGTCATGCACCGTTTTATGAGGCGATTCGAGTTTCTGGAAGCTCGGCGTTTGTCCAAAAATCTCTTTCCCTTTGCCGCCGTCTGCCCATTTGCCCAAGCGGCAGTTATGATGATCTACGAACTCGTCTTCGACTTTGAGGTTGAAGACGCTTTTGTATCCTTTGGCTTTGAACAAGAGATGATCGAGTTTGACCAGTACCATAAAGACGGAGTAGAGGACATTCGTCGAATCGCTATCGATTTTTTCGGTATGAGTTCCCAAATCGATGAGCGTTTGACGGAACTCTTCGAGCTTTTGGCTCGATACCGTGGAAATCGACTCCATGGTTCCTGAGCGTTCATGAATCTCTTCTGCGTTTTGTCGGAGGCTTTGAACGCTCATCGCCACTTCGGCCGTCGCTTTTTGGGTTCTCTCTGCCAGTTTACGTACTTCGTCCGCCACCACGGCAAATCCTCTTCCGTGCTCGCCGGCCCGTGCTGCCTCGATAGCGGCATTGAGAGCGAGCAGGTTGGTTTGATCCGAGATATCTTTGATCAGGTTAATGACGGAAGAGATCGAGCCGACACTTTCGTTCAGATTGGAAACGGAATCGTAATTGTGGGTGATATTGGTAACCAAATCCTGCTGGGTGGAGAGGAGTTCGTCGATATCGCTATTGATAGCATCGACATTCGAACGGTTGTTTTTGTTCAGCTTTTCGATATCTTCGAGCTGAGAAACGTTTGCGGAGAGATCGCTTTGTAAAATACTCAAATCTTTTTGACAGGCGTTGGTCAGATTATCGGTCAGATGTTGAACTAGATCGAACATCAACGCATCGTTTTTAAATGTCTTGTTTTCTTGTTTCAGCCGCTGGTTCTCTTCCAGCAATGTATTTACCTTGCTTTCCAATTGTGCAATTTTTTCATTTAGCGGTGCTATTTCGACAGATTCCGTACGATTAAAAAACATTGATGCCCTTTATATGCAGTTTATGAAAATATGAGCTTTAAGATACGCGTAGGCATTATCTGCTAATTTTTACGGCGGTTCCATATCTTTCCCGAAAGATACATAGTTTTTCCTTATACTATGCTTTCTGAAGGTGAAATTGGAATTATAAGTATTGCTGAAGTAACTATGAAAAATATATAATAATATTTTAGAATAATTACTGTTTGTATCCATATATTTTTGAATTTGCTATACAATAAGAAACTCAGCACACCGAAAAGCCAAAAGGAAGTATCGTTATGAATACATCTGCCACGATTACCGTCGATGCAAATGAAGCCGTCGCCCTTGTAGCCCATAAAATCAATGAAGTGATTGCTATCTACCCGATCACCCCATCCTCGCCGATGGGTGAGTTCAGCGACCTGTACAGTTCGAAAGGGGAGAAAAACATTTTCGGAACCGTTCCGACGGTTTATGAGATGCAGAGTGAGGGGGGCGCCAGCGGTGCCGTTCACGGCGCACTTCAAAGCGGTGCATTGACGACGACGTTTACCGCATCGCAGGGATTGCTGCTGATGATTCCGAACATGTATAAGATCGCGGGAGAACTCACTCCGACGGTCTTTCATGTCGCGGCCCGTTCTCTGGCGGCACAGGGGCTCTCCATCTTTGGAGACCATCAAGACGTCATGGCGACGCGCCAATGCGGCTTTGCCCTTTTGTGTTCGAATTCGGTTCAGGAAGCGCACGATTTTGCGTTGATTTCACAGGCGGCTTCGCTCAACGCCCGTATCCCGTTTCTCCATTTTTTCGACGGTTTCCGGACATCGCATGAAGTAAGCCGGATCGAGAAACTAAGCGACGACGTTCTTAGGGCGATGATCGATACCGATCTCGTAGCGGCCCACCGCCGTCGTGCCCTTAATCCCGACCGTCCGGTACTGCGCGGGACGTCTCAAAATCCCGACGTCTATTTTCAGGGGCGCGAGAGTGTCAATCGCTACTATCAGGCAGTCGGAAAAATTCTTCAGCAGCAAATGGATAAATTTGCAGCTTTGACAGGTCGGCAGTACCGTTTGTTCGATTACGTAGGCGCGGCGGATGCAGAGCGTGTCATCGTGTTGATGGGTTCCGGTGCCGAAGCGGCGGAAGAGAGCGTTTTGGCGTTAGGTGACGCGGGCGAAAAAGTCGGAGTCGTAAAGGTACGACTGGCACTTCCGTTCGAGCCGGAAGCTTTTATCGCGGCTCTTCCAAAAGCGGTTCGTTCCATCGCGGTGTTGGATCGTACCAAAGAGGCGGGAAGCCTCGCGGAACCGCTCTATCATGACGTTCTGACGGCACTGTTTGAAAATCGCGAATCGATGGGGTTTACGATGCCGTGCATTATCGGCGGCCGCTACGGTCTCTCCTCCAAAGAGTTTACCCCCGCTATGATTTTTGCCATTTTCGACGAGCTGAAAAAAGACTCTCCCAAAAACCATTTCACGGTCGGTATCGATGATGACGTGACATTTACGTCGCTTGAGTACGATCATACGTTCATTCTCGAAAATGCCGATCAGTTTCAGGCACTCTTTTACGGTTTGGGTTCGGACGGAACCGTCGGGGCAAACAAAAATACGATCAAAATCATCGGAAGCGAGACCGATTATTATGCGCAAGGCTATTTTGTCTACGACTCCAAAAAATCGGGCTCGATGACGACGTCGCATCTGCGCTTCGGGAAAAAGCCGATTCGTTCGACCTATCTGATCCAAAAAGCCGATTTCATCGGAATCCATCAGGATGTTTTTTTAGAGAAACTCGATCTTCTCTCGATCGCCAAACCCGGTGCGGTCGTCTTGCTTAACACCTCGTATCCCCAAGAAGAGCTGTGGAGCCGACTTCCCCGTGTGACGCAGGAGCAGATCGTATCCAAAAAACTGCGTCTTTATGCGATCGATGCTTACCGTGTCGCGGCGGAAAATCATATGGGACGCCGGATCAATACGGTGATGCAGACCTGCTTTTTCGCCATTAGCGGGATTTTGCCTCAGGAACAGGCGATTGAGAAGATTAAGGCCTCGATCCAAAAGACCTACGGTGCGAAGGGGGAACAGATCGTACGTATGAATTTCGATGCGGTCGATGCGACGCTGAAACATCTTTATGCGGTGAACATTCCCGAATCGGCCGAAAGTTCGGTGGAACTGGCTCCGGTATTAAAAGGGGAATATACCCCTTTTATCGCAAATGTCATCGGTAAAATCACCGCGTACAAAGGCGATGAAATCAAGGTTTCTCAAATGCCGGAGGACGGCACCTGGCCGACGGGAACGACCCAATACGAAAAACGCAATATCGCTCAGGAAGTTCCTCTGTGGGATCCCGATACCTGTATCCAGTGCAACAAATGCGTCAGTGCCTGTCCCCATTCGGTGATCCGCTCGACGATTTTTGACGTATCGTTGCTCGCGAGTGCGCCGGAAGGTTTTCTGGCGAAAGAGGCGAAAGGGAAAAATTTCGGCGATCACGAGCGTTTTAACATCTCCATAGCCGTCGAAGATTGCACGGGATGTGCTTTGTGCGTCGAAGTGTGCCCGGCGAAAAACAAATCCCAGACCAACCTCAAAGCGATCAACATGGTGCCGCAGCGTCCGCTGCGCGAAGCGGGAATCCGGCAATGGGATTTCTTCCTCTCGCTGCCGACGATGGATCGCTCACGGCTGGAACATGACAATCTCAAAGAATCGCAGTTTCTGGAGCCTCTGTTCGAGTTCAGCGGCGCGTGTCCGGGATGCGGAGAAACCCCGTATATCAAACTCGCTTCCCAGCTGTTCGGCGACCGCATGGTCATCGCCAATGCGACCGGATGCAGTTCGATCTACGGAGGAAATCTGCCGACAACGCCTTGGAAGAAAAACAGCGAAGGACGGGGGCCGGCATGGTCGAACTCGCTTTTTGAGGATAACGCCGAATTCGGCTTGGGCTTTCGTTTGGCGATTGACAATCATACCGAACATGCCAAAACGCTCCTTAGAGAGTTGATCGACACTCCGCTGGCTTCTGCTATCCTGAATGCGCCGCAAGAGAACGAAATGCAGATCAACGATCAGCGTCGCCGGGTCAAAGAGCTCGAAGCACTGTTGGAGCAAAGAGACGACGAACCGGCACGCAGACTGCTGGAACTGAGCGAATATCTGGTGAAAAAATCGGTTTGGATCATCGGAGGGGACGGCTGGGCATACGATATCGGCTACGGAGGTCTCGATCATGTCCTCGCGAGCGGTAAAAACGTCAATATTCTGGTACTCGATACGCAGGTCTATTCGAATACGGGCGGCCAGCAGTCCAAGGCGACCTTCACCGGAGCGGTGGCGAAATTTGCCGCGGGGGGCAAACCGGGATTGCCGAAAGACCTCGCCGCTATGGCGATCAACTACGGTAATGTGTATGTCGCGAAAGTCTCTATGGGGGCGAACGATCAGGCGACGCTCAAAGCGTTTATCGAAGCCGAACGCCATGAGGGGCCGTCCATCATTATCGCCTATGCCCACTGCGTCGCCCACGGGTACGATCTGAAATACGGTTTCGATCAGCAAAAACGGGCGGTCGACAGCGGATTATGGCCGATTTTCCGTTTTAATCCCGACAAAATAGCACAAGGGGAAAACCCGTTGCATCTGGACTATAAAGGGCCGAAGATCGATGTCAAAGATTTTATGTACCGAGAGACACGGTTTAAAATGGTCGAAAAAATGAATGCCCTCTCGGCAGCCGATTTTCTCGCTACGGCGGCAGAATCGGCACAGGCACTCTATAAACGCTACAGCGATTTGCACCAGCATTTCGAACCTGCGACACACGAGGAGGTGTGATATGGATCTCTCTACGACCCTTTTGGGAATGAAACTTAAAAATCCGCTCATTGCCAGCGCGTCGCCGCTGACGGGTTCGCTGGACAGTATCCGCCGTCTCGAAGACAACGGCATCGCCGCCGTGGTCATGCACTCGCTTTTCGAAGAGGAGATTAATCACGAAATCGCCCGTATCGACCATTTTCTCCATATCCACAGCGATTCGAACGCCGAAGCGACGACCTATCTTCCCGATGACGTCGCATTTGATAATCTCCACGGCGATCATTATCTCGAGGAATTACGGCGTATCAAGGAATCGGTATCGATTCCCCTCATCGCCAGTCTCAACGGCGTATCGGCGGGAGGATGGGTCTCTTATGCGTCGAAACTTGAACAAGCGGGAGCCGATGCGCTGGAACTGAACATCACCTATATCCCGACTTCGGTTGATATGGACGGTGCTCAGGTCGAGCAAATGTATGTCGATACCGTTGCGATGGTAAAAGAGAATATCTCGATTCCCCTGAACGTCAAGATGAACGCCTATTTCTCTTCCCCGGCCAATATGGCAAAACGCCTGGTGGAAGCGGGAGCGGACGGTTTAGGCATTTTTGATAATCCGATACGGGTCGATATCGATCTGGAACTGCTGAGCCCTCAGCGCAAAGCCAATATCACGAGCTCATCCAATCTCAGCGAAACGCTGCGCTGGTGTGCGATTTTGTACAAACAGGTAGCGTGTTCTTTATACGCCAATACGGGGGTACACACCGGCGAAGATGTCCTCAAAGCGATCATGAGCGGTGCAGACGCTGCGGCATTGGCATCGGTTTTATTGCAACACGGCGAGTCGGAAGTCCGACATATCCTGCACGATATTCAAGCATGGATGGAAAAGTATGAATATGAATCGATCACTCAGATGAAAGGGAGTATTTCGCTGCTGCACACCGATAACGCTTCCGCCTATGAGCGTAACTCCTATATGTACGCATTACAGCATTATCGACGGTAGGGGAGAATGGACATTTCATATTTCGGTTATTTGCAAACCCTGCTGCACGATACGGTGGGATTGGTGACGATCCTTAACCCGGTAGCGGCGGCGGCGATCATGATCTCATCTTCGCCTTCGGGATTGACGAAAGAAGATGCGGGCGAAATCGGGAGAAAAGCAGCTATGACGGTTCTGATATCGTCGTTGTCGACCGTATTTTTAGGAAATCTCATTTTCGAGCTTTTCGGAATCAATGCCTCGTCGATCATGGTGATCGGGGGAATCATTTTGCTTCTGATG
>NZ_CALDDG010000039.1 GCF_937936435.1 uncultured Sulfuricurvum sp.
CGTGCAGGGGCTAAAGGGATCAAAGTTTCAGTAGCAGGGCGTCTTGGCGGTGCCGAGATCGCTCGTACTGAGTGGTACCTTGAAGGTCGCGTACCGTTGCATACGCTACGTGCAAAAATCGATTACGGTTTTGCAGAAGCGCACACCACTTACGGTGTAATCGGTATCAAAGTTTGGATTTTCAAAGGTGAAGTTCTCACTAAAGGTATCCAACCAGAAGCAAAAGAATCTAAAGAAGAGCGTGGCGAAGATCAACAACGTCGTCCACGACGAAAGGCTAACTAATCATGTTGATGCCTAAACGTACAAAATATCGTAAACAAATGAAGGGGCGTAACCGAGGTTACGCAACTAACGCAAACAAACTTGATTTCGGTTCAATCGGATTCAAAGCAACGGAAGCGGGACGTATTAACTCTCGTCAAATCGAAGCGGCTCGTATTGCGGCAAACCGTCATATCAAACGTCAAGGTAAAATCTGGATCCGCGTGTTCCCGGCAAAACCATTGACTGCCAAACCACTTGAAGTGCGTATGGGTAAAGGTAAAGGTTCTGTTGATCAATGGGTAATGAACATCAAACCGGGTCGTATCATTTTTGAAATGGGTGGCGTTGAAGAGACTCTTGCGCGTGAAGCACTAGCGCTTGCGATGCAAAAACTCCCGTTCAAAACTAAAATTGTAACTGCGGAGATGAGCAATGAAATATACTGATTTGAACGGCAAAACAGCTGCTGAACTTCAAGGGATGCTCAAAGAGAAAAAGATTGAGCTTTTCACTTTGAAAATTAAGCAAAAAATGATGCAATTGACTAATACGAGCGAACTTCGCGCGGCAAAAAAAGACATTGCACGCATCAACACTGCTATGAATGCAGTGAAGTAAGGGCAGAGCTATGACACATAAACGTGAAATTCAAGGTATCGTAGTGACAAAAGCCGGCGAAAAAACAGCAACTATCGTTGTTGAGCGCCGTGTTATGCATCCACGTTACCACAAAACGGTAAAACGTTTCAAAAAATACATGATTCACGATGAGAACAACCAATTGAACGTTGGTGATGAAGTAATCGCGATTGAATGCCGACCGATCTCTAAAAGCAAATCGTTCCGCCTTAAAACTCTTGTAAAAGGGGCAGAAGCATGATTCAAAGTTTTACTCGTCTTGCGGTAGCGGACAACACAGGGGCAAAAGAGCTCATGTGTATCAAGGTTCTTGGCGGTTCAAAACGCCGTTATGCAACAGTAGGTGATGTTATCATCGCTTCTGTTAAAAAAGCGGCTCCGACCGGTAAAGTAAAAAAAGGTCAAGTAGTTACGGCGGTTGTCGTTCGTACGAAAAAAGAGGTTCACCGTGAAAACGGTTCTTTGATCCGTTTCGATGAAAATGCAGCTGTTATCCTTGATAAAAAACGTGAGCCGATCGGTACGCGTATTTTCGGACCTGTAAGCCGTGAAGTTCGTTACGCAGGTTTCATGAAAATCGTTTCATTGGCTCCGGAGGTTGTATGATGGCAAAATTTAATTTCAAAAAAGGCGACATGGTAGAAGTGATCGCCGGTGATGATAAAGGTACGAAAGCAGAAGTGCTTCAAGTAATGCCTAAGAAAAACAAAGTGCTTGTAAAAGGCGTTCGCGTTGCGAAAAAAGCGATCAAACCTAGCGAGCAAAATCCACAAGGCGGATTTATCAGCAAAGAGATGCCGGTTGATGCATCGAATGTCCGCAAAGTAGAGGCGTAATCATGGCACGACTAAAAGATAAATACTTGGCGCTCAAACCTGAGCTTCAATCAGCTCTTGGAATTGCAAACGTAATGCAAGTTCCTGCACTTGAAAAAGTGATCATCTCTGTCGGATGCGGTTTCGCAATGAAAGACAACAAATTGATCCAAAGCATTCAAGATACAATCAGCAATATTGCAGGACAACGTGCATCTGTCGTTGTAGCTAAAAAATCGGTTGCAGGTTTTAAAGTACGTGAAGGGATGCCTGTCGGTGTTAAAGTAACATTGCGCGGTGCCCAAATGTACGATTTTATGGATAAATTGATCAGTTTGTCACTTCCACGTGTTAAAGACTTCCGCGGTATTCCGCGTAACGGTTTTGACGGTCGCGGAAACTATAACTTCGGTATCACCGAGCAGTTGATTTTCCCGGAAGTAAACTATGATGATATCATGCAGATTCACGGTATGAATATCACTGTCGTAACGACTGCAACGCAAGACAAAGATGCATTCAAGCTTCTTGAAATGCTTGGTATGCCGTTCGCTAAAGGGAGAGAATAATGGCTAAGAAGTCAATGATCGCTAAAGCGGCGCGCAAACCGAAGTTTGCCGTTCGCGCTTATACACGCTGCCAGATCTGCGGACGTCCGCACTCTGTTATCAGCGATTTCGGAATTTGTCGCGTTTGCTTCCGTAAAATGGCAAACGAAGGGTTGATCCCAGGCGTTAGAAAGTCAAGCTGGTAATTCCGGCTCGATACTACTTACGACTAAGATAAGGAAAAAAAATGATTAATGATTTGATCGCGGATTCGTTGACTCGTATCCGTAATGCTGCTATGCGCAGATTGGATGTGACAACACTGGTTCACTCAAAAGTAGTAGAAGCGGTTGTCGCTATTTTGGCTGACAAAGGGTACATTGAAAGCTATAACGTTGTTGAAGACGGCGTTAAAAAAAGCATCAATGTCGTATTGAAATACGATGAAAAAGGTCGTACGGTAATCAACGAAGTAAAACGTGTCTCTAAACCGGGACGCCGTATTTACAAAGGCAAAGATGAACTTAAACGTTTCAAAAACGGTTACGGTACCATCATCGTCAGCAGTTCAAAAGGGGTTCTTCCTAACGATAAAGCGTTCGAGCTTGGCGTTGGCGGCGAAGTCCTTTGTACGATTTGGTAAGGAGATAAGATGTCACGTATTGGAAAACTTCCTATTTCTATCCCTAGCGATGTAAAAGTAACGGTTGATGGCACTGTAATCACTTTCGTGAAAGGTTCAACAACACAAGTATTGGATACTCGCGGTAACTGCGGTGTCAAATTCGAAGATAACGCTTTGACGTTCAGCACAAACTCAGACAACAGAGCGGATCGCGCGTTCTGGGGTACTTACCGTGCACTTGCGGCAAACATCGTAACCGGTTTGACAACAGGTTTTGAGAAAAAACTGGAAATCAACGGGGTCGGTTACCGTGCTGCGGTTAACGGAAACGTATTGAATCTTCAACTCGGTTTCAGCCACGATATCAACTATGATATTCCGGCAGGAATTACTATGGCAGTTGAGAAAAACGTTATCAGCATCAAAGGTGCCGATAAACAACAAGTGGGTCAGCTTGCTGCTGAAATCCGTTCATTCCGTCCACCAGAACCGTATAAAGGTAAAGGTGTTAAATATGCTGATGAGACTATCCTGCGTAAAGCCGGTAAGACATCTAAGAAATAAGGGGCGATGATATGACAGGTAAAACACTTAAAATTAAAACGGCTAAGCGTATTCAACGTAAACGCCGAATTCGCTCTAAAATCTCAGGATGCGCGGTCTTGCCACGTATTTCTGTATTCCGTTCTAACCGCTACATCAGCGCGCAAGCCATCAATGATGAAGCAGGGGTAACTCTTGCAGCGGTACACTCAAAAACTTTGGGTCTTAAAGCGAACAAAGAGGATGCTGAAAAAACAGCGGCCGCGTTTGCAAAAACCCTCAAAGATGCCGGTATCAGTGAAGTTACGTTCGATCGTAACGGTTTCTTGTATCACGGTGTCGTAAAAGCGTTTGCCGAAGCACTTCGTGCAAATGAAATCAAGTTTTAAGGGCTGATCGATGAATCCGATTAATAGAGAAGAATTTGAAGAATCGATTGTAAACATCGGTCGTGTAACAAAAGTTGTAAAAGGTGGACGTCGTTTCCGTTTTACTGCTCTTGTAGTTGTAGGGAACAAAAAAGGGACTGTAGGCTACGGTGTCGGTAAAGCGAAAGAAGTACCTGACGCTATCCGTAAAGCGGTTGACGAAGCATTCAAAAACTTGACAGAAGTGAAGATCAAAGGTACTACCATCGCTCACGACATCGAAGTCAAATACAATGCAAGCCGCATTTTGCTGAAACCGGCATCGGAAGGTACCGGGGTTATCGCCGGTGGTGCTACTCGTCCGGTTCTTGAGCTTGCAGGTATCCAAGACATCCTTACGAAGTCTTTGGGTTCTAACAATCCAAACACTGTGGTACGTGCAACAATCGATGCACTATCACGTATCAAAGGATAAGGTATGGCACTCGAAAATCTTACACCTGCTGAGGGATCAACCCACAGCAAAAAACGTCTTGGACGCGGCCAAGGAAGCGGACAAGGTAAAACTGCCGGTAAAGGGCACAAAGGTCAAAAAGCGCGTAAAGGTTACAATGAAAAACGTAACTTCGAAGGTGGACAACAACCGCTTGCTCGCCGTTTGCCGAAAATCGGATTTACTTCCGGCGTTGTAAAACCGTATGTGATCAATGTTGAAAAAGTGAAAGAAGTAGCTGAGCTTGCTGAAATCACGATGGAAACGATCCGTGGTGTACACCGCATGAAAAAATCGGTTACAAGTGTAAAACTTGTAGGCGCTAGCGCTAAAGACTTAGCATCTAAAATCAAAGACGAAAACGTTACAACAACTGGTAACTAATGAACCAACAACTTGTAAACAAGATCTTAATTACGATCGGTTTTCTCTTCATCTACCGTCTACTGGCATACGTGCCGGTACCGGGTGTTGACACGGCTGTTATTGCATCATTTTTTGACTCCCACCAAGCGGATGCACTAGGTCTGTTTAATATGTTCAGCGGTAATGCCGTACAACGTCTCTCCATCATCTCTCTGGGTATTATGCCTTATATCACCGCATCAATTATCATGGAACTTTTGGCTGCAACCTTCCCTAACTTAGCGCAAATGAAAAAAGAGCGTGACGGTATGGTCAAGTATATGCAGATTATTCGGTATGCAACCATTGCTATTACGGTAGTACAAGCAATCGGTGTCAGTATCGGTCTGCAAAGCATGACAGGAAAAGACGGCGGAAGCGCGATCCTAGTTGATCATTCTACATTCGTAACATTGGCTGTCGTCTCTATGTTGGCAGGAACGATGCTTCTTATGTGGATCGGTGAGCAGATTACCCAAAGCGGAATCGGTAACGGTGTGTCGTTGATTATTTTTGCAGGTATCGTTTCGGCGATTCCGAATGCGATTTCTCAATCAATTACAATGGTCAATACCGGTGCAATGAGTTTCCTCTCATTACTGGCGATCATTATTTTGATTATCGTGACGATTTTGGTCATTATCTATGTTGAATTGGGTGAGCGCCGTATTCCGGTAACCTATGCCAAAAAGACAATGCTTCAAAATCAAAACAAACGGGTTATGAACTATATTCCGGTTAAAGTGAATCTGTCGGGTGTAATTCCGGTTATTTTCGCATCGGCGATTTTGATGTTTCCGATGACGGTACTTTCCAGCAGTACGAACCCATATGTTCAGGCAGTGGCGGACGTATTGAATCCGCATCACTATTTCTTTAACTTTTTGACATTCCTGTTTGTCGTCTTTTTTGCGTTTTTCTATGCTTCAATCGTTTTCAACGCTAAAGATATCTCCGAAAATCTTAAGCGTCAGGGCGGATTTATCCCGGGCGTACGTCCGGGCGAATCAACTAAAGAGTTCCTGAACGAAACGGCAAGCCGTCTGACATTGACAGGGGCTATTTATTTAGGCCTTGTCGCAACATTGCCGTGGGTTGTCGTAAAAGCAATGGGAGTACCGTTCTTCTTCGGCGGAACGGCAGTTTTGATCGTAGTACAAGTCGCTCTTGACACGATGCGTCGTATCGAAGCGCAAGTCTATATGTCGAAATATCAGACTCTTAGTGCGGTAGGCCTTTAAAAAATGGCGATTGCGCTACGAAAAAACGATGAAATAGCCAAATTGCGTGCCGCGAATCAAATCGTCGGCGCCACTTTGGAACTTTTGGCTCAACACACTAAGCCCGGAGTTACCTTGAAAGAATTGGACGCTATGGCGGAAGAGTATATCCGAAGTCAGGGTGCCATTCCCTCTTTCAAAGGCCTCTACGGTTTCCCGAACGCTGTTTGCATTTCTCTCAACGAAGTGATTATCCATGGTATTCCGACCGACTATGCTTTGCAGGAAGGGGATATCGTAGGATATGACATCGGCACGAAAAAAGAGGGGTATTTCGGTGATGCGGCGATAACTGTCGGGGTCGGTGAAATCAGCAATGATGATCAGGCATTGATAGCCTGCGCTAAAGATTCTCTCTATTTTGCTGTAGAGACGATACGTGCGGATATGCGATTTAAAGAACTCTCATTAGCGATAGAAGAGTTTATTAAAGGGCGAGGATTTGTCCCGCTGAGAGGATTCTGCGGACATGGAATCGGCAAGCGGCCGCACGAAGAACCGGAAATACCGAACTATTTGGATGGAGGGAACGCCAAAGCGGGACCGAAAATCAAAAACGGTATGGTCTTTTGCATCGAGCCGATGATTTGTCATACAGAGGGAACTTCCAAAATTCTGGCTAACGGCTGGGATGTTGTAAGTACGGACGGGCTGAGAGGCTCTCATTATGAGCATACGGTTGCAATTATCAACGGTAGAGCTGAAATATTATCAATCGCGTAAAGGAAAACATATGGCAAAAGATGATGTCATTGAAGTAGACGGAAAGATCATTGAAGCGCTACCGAATGCAACGTTTCGTGTTGAGTTGCCTAACGGGCATGTGATTTTGTGCCATATCGCCGGTAAAATGCGTATGCACTATATCAAAATTCTCCCTGGAGATACGGTGAAAATCGAATTAACCCCTTATAGTCTTGATAAGGGCAGAATCACATACCGTTATAAGTAATCCCTTTTTTGAGGGGTTATACCTAAATATTTTTTGATAAGGGTTTAGACATTATGAAAAAATATTTAATCGCTCTTCTCTCCCTGCTTACAATTCTAACAGCTTCAGAACCGCAGTCGTTTTGGGAAACGTATACGGCGGCACTTCGCGGTGACAAAGTGGCTCAATTTCAGACCGGTGTGATTTACGAACGCGGCATCGGTGTCGAAGAAAACCAGACTATGGCGGCACAGTGGTATGAAAAAGCGGCCAAACAAGGCTATATAGATGCCCAGTATAATATAGCGATCATGTATACGACAGGCAGGGGTGTAAGCGAAGACAAAGGGCTGGCGATGATGTGGCTATCGCTCGCGGCAAAGCAAGGAGATAAAGAAGCCCGAAAACTTTTGCTTGAAATTATAGACGGAAAGCATGATGAGCGTCCTAAAAAAACAGCTATAGCATTTACGGAAGGTTTGACACCTATTTCTCCGGTCCGGTTAAGTACGAAAGAGGGAGCAACGGTTTGCATTGAGGGCGGAGAGTGTTCCGTGTATCCGATCAACACGACGTTGACTTCCAGAAGTAAACGGGGAAAATATTATAAAATAAGCGGAATCGGAACAGCGACGGGATGGCAGCCGTTTGCAAAAGAGGGTTGGATCGACGAAGCATCGGTAAGGGTTGTTTCTCCTAAGTAAAAAAGATACGGATACAAAGTATGAATAAAATGTGGTTGGTCGGCATCATGGGCGCGGGGTTGGCTTATTCGCAGGGAAATGTTATTGCGCAAAAAAAGCTTTGCTTGACGCATACGGCACTTGTTTGCAACAAACCGTCGCGATTAAGCGAATGTCGAAGTTACATGGAAGGCCTTTTTATCAAAAGTCAAGAAGTCAACGGTACCTATTATAAAATAAGTGAAATGGCGGATCGAAACGGTATATGGCATGCGTATGATGAAGAAGGATGGATTGATAAAAACGACGTTGCCGATGTGGAAGAAGATAATAACGTGACGGTCGTTCCGGAACGGATCAAAGCAACGACATTATTGGTGAAGAAAGCCGGGGCATTAGTATGCGAGAAGCCGAAAGAGGATACACATTGCGAACCTTACAAGGATGGAACGATTTTAACCAGTAACGCAAAATATAAGAACTACTACAAAGTAAGCGGAATCGGAACCCAAAGAGGATGGCAGCCGTTTGTAAAAGAGGGGTGGATTAAAGAAGAGAGCGTCGAAATTCGACGCTGAAAGAAATTTTATTCTTTGATGTAGCTGCAGCAGTAGTCGCTGATGGTTTTGACTTTTAGATTAAACGAACTGTTGGCCGGAACTTCGAAGCTTTCAGGGCCGACAATCGTGATCCATGCCTCTGAAGCCGGAAGCTGGATATCCATTTCGCCGCTCATGATCTCCATAATCTCTTTATCGCCCGTACCGAACGTGTATTCTCCCGGAGCCATGATCCCAAGAGTTTTGATGCTTCCGTCGGCAAAATGAACCGTACGGCTGGTAACTTTTCCGTCAAAATAGACATTGGCTTTTTTGTCGATGGTAACATTGGTGAATTGTGACATGATTACGTATCCTTTAGAAATAGTGGCGCAATTATAGCGGATTGATCTCTTTCTTGATCTTTTTAGGGAGATGGGCAAAGGGAAAATCGGAGATGATTTTGGTCTCACCCCCCTCTTTGATCTCTACTTCCAAATCCATTGATTCTCGTTTCATCGAAATAAGGGTGATGGTTCGCCCCCCCTCTTCATAGCTGATTTTACGAGGAGCAAGTTGGATGATAGCATTACGTTTATGCGGTCTATATCCCATAGATTCCATTCTCCTGTACCGTTATTTTTTTAGCATCGACAAGTTGGGTCAAGGCCGCTTTGAAATTTTTCTTGCTGAGGCCGAACGTTTTTTGAATTAACTCGGGATCACTTTTGTAGTTATACGGGAGCATTCCTCCATTTGCTTGGATCATAGAGAGAATTTTATCCGCGGCACCGGAAGCTTTCGCTTTTCCGACCATCTGCAAAGAGAGATCGAGTTTGCCGTCGGGACGTAAAAGTTTGACAAATCCGTTTTTGATCTGTCCGACACGGACATCTTCAAAAATCTCATTGGCGTATATCATCCCCTCGTATTTATGATCGACAATTACTTTGTATCCCATAGGGGTTTTGGCAATAATCATAAATTCTACGGGCGTGTTAGGATAAAAATTCTTCGGAGGAGTCTCTAATGCACCGCTTATTTTTTCCGTTCCGACGAGGCGGTTTGTCTGCTCATCGAGGACGACACGGACGAGGCGCTTTTCCCCGACGGCGAAGGGGCGTTTTTGAAGGGCTTTGGGGACAAAAAGATCTTTCGGCAATCCCCAGTCCACGAATGCACCGATACTGTTCGTATCGACGACTTCCACAAAGGCGATTTCACCGAGCATAGCTTTGGGGGTAGCAGTTGTCGCGACAGGTCGGTCTTCACTGTCGGTATAGACAAATACATCGATCGTATCGCCGACATGCATTGCATCGGTGACGTATTGGTTCGGTAGTAAGATATCGCTCTCATCCAGTGCGCGTAAGAAAAGCCCCGGCACCGTAGAGCGGTCGATAACGAGGATATTGATCTCCCCGATGCGTAGTGTTTCATTCATGATGCAATTATAGCTGAGAATGGCTGTGTGGAGATAGAGTCTGGAGTATTAGTTCATAATTAAATGGAATGTTTTTTGCTTGAAAACGTTAATAAATATTTACTGGAAATCAAATTCGCCCTCGATATTTTCAAAAACTATAAAATCTACGATTCGATTAATGTAAAGGGGTAATTATGATCGTGACTTCCTCAGCAAATTCAGCACAAGTTTACGCAGGCAACAAAACCGCAGCGACTAAAGCTACGTCGACGTATGAAAGTACAGTAGCTACTGAGCAAGACTCATCAAGCAATGAGTCTGTAAAAACGCAAAATAATGAAGAACCAGTAAAAGCAACTACAGAGGTTCAAAATGAAACCAATGAGCAATTAACAACACAGCAAGAATTGGAAATAAAGCAACAAGCGGCACAGACTGTGAGCGAAATGGAAGAGACCCCACTTGCTACGGCTATACAAGAAAGTTCGCAAACGCAAAATGCCGAAGAAACACAAGTACCGGATAAAATGGCACAAATGGAAGAGAAATACAAAGATATCTACACCCCTATGCCTGAAAAATTTTCTCAAGAGATAGAGGATTTACAAACAAAACTGATAAGAGAGAGATATCCGGATTATCTTACACTAGAAGAGGTTCTTAAAAAATATGCTGTACCAATTGAAAGCCCAACTCCAGAGGCTGAGGCGAAAGCAAAAGCTCTGCAAGACGAAAAGATAGCAGAATCTCTGAAAACGGAAGGTCCGAATTATTACAACGGCGGTTTACCACGAGATGAAGAGAGGGAGGCATTTATACGTTCGGTAATGGCAGCACATCCGAATAACACAATGGATAAATACTTTGACCTCTCAAACTCTCCGCAAAGAGCGAGGGCTTACAATGCTGCAGTGTATGAGGGTTTGGAAGCCGGTGAGAGCTTGGATGTTACACGCGCAAAGGCTTCGCAAGTACGAGATACTTACATTGACAACACTGAATTGGGTCAAAAGATGTTTGACCGCTCAAGAGCCTTTTTCCATAAGTATTATGATGAGGTGGATAGAAGAACCGAAGAAGCTAAAAAAATCATGGAAAGAGATGGAATTCTTCAACTTCAAAAAGAAGATAACTCCATCAAATATGACGGAACAGTTCTTGATCTAAGAGAGTATGGATTCGATAGAAAGATATCAACATTTACGTTGTCTAAAAGTAACACAGCCATGGTTGCTTCCCTGCAAGAACAAACCAAATTTTTTGACTTTATACTCAAAAATCAAGATCTCGTAAAGGGTAAATACAATGAACTTGATGAAAAGTATAAACAACAAAATAGTTTTAACGATACGGTTATAACACCGGTTAAAGAGGCTCTTCCGATTGCCCAAAGAGCCTTGGAAGTTTTTAGCCAATATAAAATTTATGACAACTAATTAATCAGCCGTACATATCAATTTTTGCATTATTCGCGTCAAACGTATTAAGAGTGCTCATGCCGCTTAAAAAATCTGGGTTCTGGGACATCTGTTCTTTGAGGTAAAGACCCTGTTGGCGAAATACTTCTTGTTGCGTTTTTTCATCATCCTTGGAGAGGATACTATATAAGCCGATGTTGTAGTTTTGGAGGCGGGATTCGTCGTTTAGTTCAGGATGATCCTCTAACAAGTCCTCGTGAAATTCTTGGGTATCATCGATGATCTGTTGGCGATAATTGGAACCGAATTCGTCGCTTAACCCTTCAACTAGCGTAACTGTACCGTCGAGATTTGCATCCATTTGGAGGGTGTGGTCGAGTTCCTTTTCGACGGTGTTTTCGAATTCGGTGTATTGTGATGTCGTAATATTTCGGTGATAAGTGGTGTCTGTTTCAAAGAGGTGATGGGCATCGGGAGTGCGATCCAAACTCTGATAGTTAGCTCCCATCGCCGCATTGACCTGAACCACTTTTTTCCCAAGATAATCATAGTCACGTTGCCGTTCAAAGCCGATGGTAAGTGATTGCGCTTCGTCTCCCTCAATCCGACCGTTCCTATCTGTATCGGCTTTGTCGTAGTTTCGGTTTTGGCGGATGTCCTTCATCCATCCGGCGACAAAATTTTCCGCCGCCCCGTTTAGCCGCAACACACCGTCTTTACGTTCAAAAAAGTTGTTACTGTCGCCGAACTTCTCTTTGAGACTATCGATTGTTTTTTTGGAAAGATCAAATGTCAGTACTTCACCCGTTCCCATCGGATCACGAATAGCGACGAGTTGATTCAAATCGTCAGTAGAACCGTCCGAATGGGTGATGTAGGTGTGTTTGGAGGTATCGACGGCAAATTTTTCATGTTGAAGTTCGTCGAGGGTGAGTTTTTTAAAATTGGCAGAGGATGAGCGGTAGACGTCCCCCTCGACCGAGATTTTCGTAGGCTCTTTTTTGAGTTGTTGCAACTCATCATTTGTATAGACTTTTGGTGTCATCGATTGGTGGGATTCAATGCGAAATGTAGAAGGAGAAATAGAAATACCCATACCGAACCTCAAATGTTTATCGATTAGTACAATATCGGACGATGCAAGTAAAACTAAAGGGAGTTCTACACAGAGAAAAATGTATCTTTATGTATGCTATAATGCGTATATATTATGCGCATGGAGTGTGCAGTGACAGCAATTTATAATCCAAATGCCCCAAAAAAATCGGCAAACCTGAGTATCAACAGTGATTTACTGCAGCAAGCAAAAGAGTTGAAAATAAATCTTTCAAAATCATTGGAAGAGGCTTTAACAGAAAAAATTATCGAGCAAAAAGAAAGAATGTGGCTGAGGGAGAATAAAAGCGCGATTGACGACTATAATCAACGCGTTCAGAAATTAGGTGTATTTAGTAATGGATTGAGACGGTTCTGATGGCGCAGTTTGACGTTTATCGAAATCCTAATCCAGAAAGTAATACCGCAATCCCTTATCTTTTAGATATTCAGACAGATTTACTAAGTGTACTTACTACATGTGTTGTCGTACCTTTGATGAGACAAGAGAATCCTATTAAACACTTAAATCCGTTGTTTGAGATCAATGGAGAAAATATAATAATGTTAACGCAGGAAATAGCAGGTATTGAACGCGCTGCTCTGGGAGAAAAAATTAGCTCTTTAAAAGAGTATCGAAGTAAGATTATCCCAGCTCTTGATTTTCTAGTGAGTGGATTTTAATGCGCATTATTATCACAGGAGCGAGCAGCGGTTTAGGTGAAGCGTTAGCGCTTCATTATGCCACGAAAGAGAATCAGCTTGTACTGATCGCCCGCAGAGAAGATCGATTGGAAGCGGTAGCTCACGGGTGCCGCGACAAAGGGGCTGAGGTGGAGACGATTGTCGCCGATGTGAATGATTTTAGTCGTATGAAAGAGATCGGGATATGTTTGCGTGAAAAGCCGATTGACCGTATCATCTTTAATGCGGGAGTATCGGTTGGACACAGTGGAGGAATAACGCCGTTTGAAGATTTCGAACGGCTGTTTAAAACCAATTTTCTCAGCATCCATGCATTGTTGGAACCGATAATCCCTAGACTGATTGAACAAAAAACGGGTGATATCGTTTTTATCTCTTCTCTCGCGTCACTCTTTACGATGCCGACCTCTATAGCTTACAGCAGTTCCAAACGGGCTGTCAATGCGTATGCAGAGGGGTTGCACTATCAGTTGAAACCGTATGGAATTCATGTTATGACGATCCTGCCGGGATTTATCGATTCGGAGATGACACAAAAAAATCGCTTTAAGATGCCGTTTTTTATGTCGACTGAGCAAGGGATAAAGCGGATCACCCATGCGATTGAACGGAAAAAAATACGGTACGCTTTCCCTTTTAGGTTTTACTTAATGATTCGAATTGTCTCGTTACTTCCGCAGTCCTTAAGAGACAAAATTGTAAACTTCACTAATTTTAAAAAGGGTGCATAACCCGTACTATCAAGGAAATATCCGATGGTAATCGACAGTGTTTGTACCTATTGCGGTGTTGGATGCGATATTTCTGCGGATGTTGAAGACAACAAAATCCAGAAGATTTTTGCCAAAGAAGAGGGAACGGTTTCCCAGGGGCGTTTGTGTATCAAAGGGAAACAGGGATGGGATTTTGTTACTCATCCCAAGCGGCTTAGAAATGCCCGTGTCCGGAAATCCTTTCTAGCTAAAAATGCGACATTGTTCGCGGATTTGGATATGGATTATCTCGAACCGGTGGATCATGACTTTTATGAAATCAGTTACGAGAGCGCCTATGAATTGGCGGCACGCAAGCTCAAATCGATTACCGATACGTACGGTTCCCATTCGTTTGCGGCGATCGGCGGTGCCCGCACGAGCTGCGAGAGTTCGTATCTGTTTCAGCATTTCACCCGCCATGTCGTCGGTTCCCCTCATGTCGATAACTGTGCCCGCGTCTGCCACTCTCCTTCACTCAAAGGGATGCGTACGACGATCGGAGAAGGGGCGGCGACAAATCCGTTCGACGATATTTACGAGACCGAATTTATGGTTGTCATGGGGAGCAATACCACCGAAGGACACCCGATCGTTGCGAATCGGATGCTCGATGTCATCAAACAGAAAAATGTCGAACTGTCGGTATTGGATGTTCGCCGTATTCAACTCTCCAAATCGGCGACGCATCATCTAAGCATTCCATACGAATCGAATCTGATGATTCTTAATATGATGGCGTATGTCATCTTGTCAGAGGATTTGGTTAATAAAGAATTCGTCTATTCCCGTACCAAAGGGTATGAGGAGTACAAAAGCGCTATTTTGAACGACCCGTACGCAAATCCTGAATTTCTATTGCAAATCCCGGGGTATGAATCGTTGGTCGAAGAGATTCGCAGTGTCGCCCGCAAATATGCGACACGCAAAAGCCTATTTTTCTGGGGACTTGGCATTACGGAGCATCTGGACGGATCGTATGCCGTTATGGCAATTACCCACCTCGCGATGTTGACGGGCAATATCGGCAAGCGCGGTGCCGGATTGATGCCGCTTCGGGGACAGAACAACGTGCAGGGGACATGCGATGTAGGAATGCTTCCGTATTATGCCCCTGATTATCAGCCTCCCAAAGAAGTAGGGATGATGACGCCCGATCTGATCGATGCCATGATCGAAGGAAAGATTAAAGCTCTATACAACATCAGTGAAGATATCGCCCATATCCATCCGAATCAAAACAAGATTCATTCCGCGCTTGGAAATCTGGATCTGCTGATCGTAAACGAATTGTTTGATAATGAGATCACCAAATTCGCCGACATTATTTTCGGCGTTAAAAGTGCGTATGAAAAGACGGGGGTCTATGTGAATGCCGAACGGCGGCTTCACCTCTCCCAGCCGCTCGTCAATGTGATGATGCCCGATGACTGGGAAGTCATCGCCGAGATATCCAAACGTTACGGAACCGATTTCGGATTTAAAACGTCTCGGGATGTTTGGGAGAGAGTGCGTATTGACGCCCCGAACCGTTTCGGCGGAGCGAGTTATGAGAAACTCGAAACCAACCGTTTGCAGGGGCTGCAATGGCCGGTGCAGGAAGAGGATACTCCTGTCTTGCATCTGAAAGATTTTCGGACGAAAGACGGTCTTGGAAGCTTCCGCTACAAACAATATGAACCGCGCGAGCAGGTAGCCGAACTGTTGAACAAACCGGAATATGAGGGGTATTACCTGACAACCGGACGGGTTTTGGTCCATTACAACAACGCCGCTCAGACCAATGCCTGTGAAAAACTCCATCGCAGCCACAGTGAAGATATCTTGCTGGTGAGCGTGGAGGACGAAGAATTTTTCGAATACAAAGATTTCGTCGTACTGAAAAGTATGTACGGGCAAAGTGCTCCGTTACGGGTCAAAGTGAGTTCCACCGTTAAAAAAGGGACGTTGTTTACGACCTTTCACCACTCCTCCAGCCGGATTAATTTCTTATTCGGCGATGAATCGGACGAGCTGATTAAAACAGCACGTTTTAAATCGATCAAAGTCGAGGTGATCAAACCCGACTATCTGGAGTAGGGATGCATACCCGTGCAAAAGGCAATCTTGCCGAAGAACGCGGGTGTGAATATCTGCGTAAACGAGGATTGCGAATCATCGATCGAAACGTGTATAACCGCTTCGGAGAGATTGATATCATAGCAATGGACGGACAGAATGTCCTTCATTTTGTTGAGGTCAAAAGCGCCCAGAGTTACGAACAGGCCATTTATAATATCACCGTATCCAAACTGCAAAAACTTACCCGCACGATTCAAACCTATCTCCAGCACAAAAAACTGACTTTCGATTATTGTATCGATGCTATGATCGTCAGTGAGGAAGGGGTAGACTGGATTGAAAATATTACCCTCTAAGATGTTGTTGTTTTAATTTGTAATTTTTACATTAAATAAGATATACTTATTGCTATTTATTTTCGTTATAGAGGGGTTCAGCTATGAATAGACCTGTTCCGACAAATATAGAGATAAAGTTTGAAGGCGGTAATATGATTACCGAGACTGATCTTCGCGGTAGAATAACGTATGTAAATCGATTGTTTGTTCAGATGTCAGGATATGATAAAGATGAATTGATAGGAAAACCGCATTCAATTATTCGTCATCCGGATATGCCAAAATGTTGTTTTCACCAAATGTGGGATACTGTTCAACAGGGTTATGCATGGGAAGGATATGTTAAAAATCTTCGTAAAGATGGTGCGTATTATTGGGTAATTGTGACTGTGACACCCAAATTCGATGCTGATGGTAAATTATGCGGTTACATTGCTGTGCGCAAACCTCCAGGGGAATTAACACTTGAAGAGATGAAAGTAAAATATATGCAAATGATGGAACACGAGACGTGTAAAAATGAATCGAGAAGTTATATTCCGGAAATCTTCGTCCAGATGCAAGAGGGATAAAAAAGACGCTGGCTGAGAAAAAATGTGAGAGTTATGTAATAAGTCATTTTAAAGATTGTGAAGATATAATGACTGAACATAAATATACGTAACGAGGGAAAACAATGGCTAAATACGTTGAACTAACAGTATCTAATTTTGATGAAATGACCAAAGAGGGTGTATCATTGGTTGATTTCTGGGCTCCTTGGTGCGGACCTTGCCGTATGATCGCTCCTGTGATCGAAGAGTTGGCGGCAGAGTATGAAGGAAAAGCAAAAATCTGTAAAGTAAATACCGATGAAGAGCAAGACATCGCCGTAAAATACGGTATCCGTTCTATTCCTACCATTCTTTTCTTCAAAAACGGTGAAGTGGTTGAGCAAATGGTCGGAGCTGCTTCTAAACAAGCATTTGCCGATAAACTAAACGCACTTCTCTAAGAATCTTCGTGGCGGCGGGTAAGACGAAAAGTCTTTTTTCCCTCTCCACGTTGCTCGCTTCTTTTTTTGGTGCGGCTATGATAGCAGCCGCATTCGCATACTTCAACTACAAATTTTCAGAATACAAATTTATCGATTTTCATGATTGGGTTTTTTATCAGGAGAAGGCGATTTTTACTCCGACAGAGCCGTATTATATTGTCGTGTTGTATAGCTCCAACGTTCCCGGGGCCGTAGAAAAATTGATGCGTGAAAAAGCCAAATATCCGATTTTAGCCATCGATTATTACCAAAAAGCCCCTCCATCCAACCGCAATGTTATATTTTTACGAAGCGGTACGAACACGACTTTAAAATTCATACAGCGGTTTAATGTTTACCATTCCCCAACCGTTTTCACTATCAAAAAAAACAAAGAGACCCTTTATAAACAAGACAGTATGATACGCGAACTTGATACGCTTGAAGGGGTTTTAACAGGCGTTTGAGCTGAGTTAAAACGGTCTTTCATTATGTTATTAGAAGGAAGAATGATGTTGGATTGCGCGATTATCGGAGGCGGACCTGCAGGTTTGACGGCAGGACTTTATACAACACGCGGAGGATTGGATAGCGTTACAATGTTCGAAAAAGGGATGCCCGGCGGACAGATTACGATGAGTTCGGAGATCGAAAATTATCCAGGTGTCACCGGTCATATTACGGGAATGGACTTGATGATCCCGTGGCCGGAGCAGTGTCAACGTTTTGGTTTGAAACATGAGATGTCGGAAGTTACGCAGGTCGCTCGACGTGAGGACGGCATTTTTCTCATCCTAAAATCAGACGGTACAAAAGAGGAGGCGAAAAGTGTGATCGTGTGCACAGGGTCTACTCCGAAACGTGCCGGTTTTATCGGTGAAGATGCTTTTTTCGGACGAGGTGTAAGTACTTGCGCAACCTGCGATGGATTTTTTTACAAGAACAAAGAAGTAGCGGTTGTCGGCGGCGGAGATACGGCATTGGAAGAGGCTCTTTATCTGGCAAAAATCTGTACGAAAGTCTATCTGATCCATCGTCGTGATACGTTCCGTTCTGCACCGAATACGATTGCACGGGTCAAAAGTACCGAAAATATAGAACTGGTTTTGAATGCGGTTCCCGAAGAGGTTATCGGAGACACGCTGGGCGTAACCGGTATTCGCGTAGCGCTGAAGGACGGTTCTACGCGTCAAATTGATGTGCCGGGCGTATTCGTTTTTGTCGGAAACAATGTGAACAATCAGGTGTTGCTTCAAGAAGACGGTACTTTTTTATGTGAAATGACTTCGTGGGGCGAAGTTAAAGTGGATTTAAATATGAAAACATCGGTTCCCGGTTTGTTCGCTGCCGGAGACATGCGCGAGTCGGCTCCGAAACAGGTCGTCTGTGCTGCAGGTGACGGTGCGGTTGCGGCATTGGGAGCAATCGCATTTGTGGACGGACATCAATAGCGTTTAAACACTATAAGGGTAAAATACCTAACAGAATATTTTTGTCTCGCTGAGACAGTAGGTCTGAGAGATTATCTCTTTGGCGTTTAAAATAGAGAAAATAGGGATTATCCATTATGATAAGAGCAGGTGTATTCGGCGCTGGCGGGCGTGTGGGAAAATTGTTGATTGAGGATCTCCGCCATGAGAGCGAGATTTCATTGGGTGCCGTGTATGTGCGTAATGAACTCAATTTTTCAATCGATCCATCGGTTTTGGTAACCAATGATATGGCAACGTTATTAAAAGGGAGCGATGTGATCATCGATTTCTCTCTTCCCGACGCGACACAGGCATTATTGGAACAGGCAATCGAACACCCTAAGCCGCTGGTTATCGGGACAACAGGTTTGGACACTCATCAGATGAACCTTTTGAAAACGGCAAGCGAATCGATGCCGATCCTGTATGCGACCAACATGTCGCTGGGGGTTGCGCTACTCAATAAGCTGGTTCATATCGCTTCGAAAACCCTCGAAGGGTTCGATATCGAGATCGTTGAACAGCATCACCGCCATAAAAAAGATGCTCCCAGCGGTACGGCATTGACATTGGCTCATTCGGCCGCGGCAGGGAGAAATCTCGATTTGGATGCCGTACGTGTCAGCGGGCGCAACGGTAACATCGGAGAGCGTACGAAAGATGAAATTGCGGTGATGGCTCTTCGAGGCGGGGATATCGTCGGACGTCATACGGTTGGGTTTTACAATGAGGGAGAGTTCATTGAACTGCACCATACCGCGACCAGCCGTAATACTTTCTCCAAAGGGGCGATTCGTGCGGCAAAATGGTTGGCCGGAAAACCAAACGGCCTATACGCAATCAGCGATTGCTTGGAACTTGCATAAGGAAACAGAGTGCGTAGCTTAAATGAAAAATGTGCGGTAGTAGGTATTTTTGATCATCCGGAAGCGTCGAAATTGGCGTATTTCTCCCTTCATGCGCTTCAGCATCGGGGACAGGAAGCCGCGGGAATCAGTACCGGAGACGGCACGAAATTGTATACGATTAAGGATCGCGGTCTTGTAACGCAGGTCTTCGATACCCAAAAACTCAATACGCTCAAAGGGCATATGGCGATCGGGCATACCCGCTATTCGACGGCAGGGGATGACTCGATCTTGGATGCACAGCCGGTATTCGCACGATACGACTTGGGTGAAATGTCGATTGTGCATAACGGAAATCTTACCAATGCCAAAGAGGTTCGCGATGCTCTGATCAAAAAAGGGGCGATTTTTCAAACGTTTATGGATACCGAGAATCTGATCCATCTGATCGCCAAAAGCGATCAACACCATTTGACGGATCGAATCATCGACGCGGTTAAAAAAATCGAGGGTGCGTATTCGTTGATTTTCCTGAGCCGTACGAAAATGTTTGCGATGCGCGATCCGCACGGTTTTCGTCCTCTCAGCCTCGGGCGTGTAGGAGACGGTTATGTCGTCGCTTCGGAGACGTGTGCTTTCGATCTGATCGGTGCTGAATATATCCGTGACGTTGAACCGGGCGAATTGCTGATTTTTGAAAAAGGAAAAGCGCCCAAATCGATTAAAGTATTCGAGCCGACTCCAAAACATTGTATTTTTGAATACGTCTATTTTGCCCGTCCTGACTCGAACGTATACGGACAAAACGTATACGAAATGCGTAAAGCGATGGGAAAAGAGCTGGCTAAAGAGCAGCCTATCGAAGCCGATATGGTCGTTCCTGTACCTGATGGCGGTGTTCCTGCTGCGATCGGCTACTCACAGCAAAGCGGCATCCCGTATGAGATGGCGATTATGCGCAATCACTATATCGGGCGTACGTTTATCGAACCGACGCAGGAGATGCGCGATTTGAAAGTGAAGATGAAACTCTCTCCGATCGAGCGTTTGATCAAAGGAAAACGCTTAATCGTCGTCGATGACTCGATCGTACGCGGTACGACAAGCCGTCAGATCGTACGGATGCTCAAAGCCGCCGGTGCGGCGGAAGTGCATATGCGTATTTCCAGCCCGCCGACAACCGATCCGTGTTATTACGGTGTCGATACTCCGGATAAAGAAAAACTGATCGCAGCCAATATGACGAATGAAGAGATCTGCGCCTTTATTGAAGCCGATTCGTTAGGGTATTTGAGTAATGAAGCACTATTGAGCAGTGTAAACGGCAAAGAAGAAAATTATTGTACTGCCTGTTTTACCGGCAAATATATCATTTAAGGTCCGCTGGATGCGGGAGCAGATTTTCACATTCGGGCAATATCTGCACCGACGATTTGGGACCAAAGTATCGAAAGTTCCTATCTCTATCTCCGGATTTACCTGCCCGAACATCGACGGAACCGTCGCAAAGGGGGGGTGCACCTTTTGCGAAAACGACTCTTTTAGCCCGAGTTTGGATCGGGCTCGTGAACTAAAAGGGTTTTTCCTAAAGATGGATTCTCTCGAAAATCCTCACCTCGAACAACAATTGCGACAGCTCGAATGGCAGTTTGATGCCACTTCCAAGCGGCTGGCTCATGAACACGGAGCTGAAAAATATCTGGTCTATTTTCAAAGTTTTACGAATACTTATGCCCCTTTCGCAACCCTCAAAGCGCTCTATGATAAGGCGCTGCACTTTGAAAATGTCGTAGGACTCAGTATCGGAACCCGTTCTGACAGTATCTCAGACGAAACATTCGCATATCTTGCCGAACTTTCAACACAAACCGAGATATGGCTGGAATTCGGTATTCAATCGATTTACGATGAAACGCTTCGACGGATCAATCGGGGACATGACAGCGAGAATGTGAAAGAAGCCATTCGTAAAGCGAAATCGTACGGATTGAACGTATGCGGACATCTTATCTTCGGATTGCCCGGAGAGACAAAGGATATGATGCTGGAGACGGCAAAGGAGGCGTATGCCCTCGGGATCGATTCGGTGAAGTATCATCCATTGTATGTCGTAAAACGTACGGCGCTAGCAAACGAATACGCACGCGGTGAATTTGAGCCGATAACGCAGGATCTTTATTTGGAGGTTCTCAAGGAAGCCCTTTTAGCAAAACCGCCCCATGTCAGTGTCCAACGCATCAGTGCGGGCATTGACGATGAGACGTTGATCGCACCGCAATGGTGCCGGGAAAAAAACGGGCAGTTCCGTGCCATTAATGAAGCGCTTAAGGAAGTGGGATTAAAGTATTAGCCTATCAGTGGGCGAAGATACGGGTAAACTGCGTAACCCCTTTAAAATAAGGCGGATAATCAAAAACGACGCGAAATCGGCGTGATTCTCCGGGTTTAAGATTTTCGGCTAATATCGGTGTTTCGATGAGGGTTTGAGGCTGATAATCTTTAGATGCATTTCCGAACATATCCGCAAAGCCGCTCGCTTTAAAAAAGTTACCCCCTTTGACATTGCCGCTGACATGTCCGCGATTAACCAGTTTAATCTCCAGTTCGACTTTTCCGATAGTGTAGCTTCCTTCGTTTTTGACGACGCCGGTAAATACGATCTGTTCGGTTTGAAGCAGACGATGATTGTCCAGATTGTAGACTTTTGCTATCTTCGTATATTTATCCAATGCCATCATTACGATAAAACCGACCATGAGGTTGACAAGCAGCGAGGAAAAAATAATCGAATTTCGTATCGAAGAACGCTGCTCGTTAAATGCTAACAAGACGGTGATCAAAAAAACGAGTAAACCGATTAAAAGGGCAGAGTAATGCCATATAGTCAAATAAGTACTCATCGGCACTCTCCTTTTAGAGTTAGATTATAGTCTTTAGTATATCGGAACGGTTCGACAAAAAGTTTAAACGGTACCGATTTTCCCGGGTCGATTCGGACCTGAAGTTTTAGGGAACTTTTTTTGAACGGAAGATACGGATAAAGCGGATCGATGTATTTGTTGTGTGTGACTTTATAAACGCCTGCGTGCAGCGTACACTCTTTAAAAGGGCGTTTGGAGGTGTTGTTGATATCCCCTTTGATTAAAAGGGCCTCTGTGAACTCCAGGGCTTTAACCTCGTGTATAATGATGGTGTGTTTGAAGAGATAATGATGCAATGCGATATATCCGCCCACCGGTCCCGCAGTCAATACCCCAAAAGCGACTAAAACTAGGAATATGGCTAACCCCATTTTCTTACGGAATGCGATCGCGAGTGTCAGCAACAGGATAAAAAGGATAAAAATACCCCCGAACAGGAGGTAATCGTAGATCAGGAGATGGTGGATAAAATCGATGATTTGTGCTTTCATGAAGGCCTTGAGTTTTTCTCTGCAATTCCGCTGGTACCGACACGACGGGCGAGTTCTTGTTTAATTCGATCCGGCGATATCCCTTTGTGTCCGAGGGCGACCAATACGTGATACACTAAATCGGCACATTCGTAAATAATTTCATTTTCATTATCGTCTTTGACCGCAAACGCAAATTCTCCGGCCTCTTCCACCACTTTTTTCAATATAGCGTTGTCCCCTTTGGAGAGGAGTTTGGCGGTCCATGAAGTGGATGGATCGGCATTTTTGCGTGAAAGGATCGTGTGATAAAGTTCATCGATGATTCCATATGCCGCTGTGGTATCGATTTGCGGATCGCTGATGGTTTCATCGGAGACGATGTCGGTAAAGAAACACGATTTACGTCCGGTGTGACAGGCAACACCTTCTTGGCGCACTATGATGAGGAGGGTATCGTTATCGCAGTCAAGTAAAAAACGTTCGATGTGCTGCAAGTGACCGCTGGATTCCCCCTTTTTCCAGAGCCGTTTTTTGGATCGGGAATAATAGTGTGCGATTCGTGTGGACAAAGAGAGTTCCAGTGCTTCACGGTTCATGTAGGCCATCATGAGCACTTCCAGTGAGGAGGAGTCTTGAACGATGACGGGAAGAAGCTCCGATTTTTGCCAATCAATAAGATCGAGATTCATGGTATGCCTTTAGCAAGTGTTTATGTCGATCCCACGGATGGAACCGGGATAAGCACTCCCGAAAGGGAGGGTTATTTGACCGAACTCACTTTTTGGGTGCTCTCGGTTTTCATATCGACCCAGATGTTAGGAGTCGAACCTCCGGGAGTCAAAAAGATTTTGGCATCTTTATTTTCTTTGAGGGCTTCGTTGAATTTTCCTTGAACTTGAATTTGTTCAAGTTTGAGCAAGCCCGGTGTGAGTGAGTCGGCAATCAAACGATTCGCTTTGGCCTGTGCCTGTGCCTGGATTGTAATAGCATTTGCCGTACCTTGTGCTTCCGTCTCTTTTTTGAACGCTTCTTGTTTCGCCCGTTCGACATCTTGTTGGGCACGCTCTACCTCTTGTTTCGCTACTTGTACGCGTTCGATCTGGTCTTTTACTTTTTGAGGAAGACCGATCTCACGAAGCTGGATCGATTCAAGCTGGGCAGGAGCATTTTTTTGCCCCTCAACGGTATTGCGGATACCGACTTCGATTTTTTGTGCGATCGCATTACGCATAATCGGCAGATTTTCCGCTTCGTATTGACCGACGACATTTCGGACGATATCACGGGCTACCGGATCGATGATTTTATCTTCCCAGCTAAATCCCCAATTTGAAATCGTTTGCGCCGCCAATTGCGGATTAAGACGATATTGAACGGTCAGTTCGATGGAGACGGGAAGCCCTCGTTTGTCCAAAACGGTAATCGCCGGTTTGAGAACGATACCGTCACCTGCCGTCGATGCACGGTCGATTTTATCGGCGTAGTTGATAATTCGCACTTTAGTATCGACCAAATAGACCTTTTGGATAAAAGGGATGAGGAAGTGAAGCCCCGGTAGTAGGGAACGTTCTTCGTATTTTCCGTTGGTGGATAAAATTCCCCGTTCCCCTTCGGTGATGATGATGAACGGTTTGGCCAAAACAAAAAGTAAAACAATTCCGCCGATAATCCATAACAACCCCGCTTTTTGGCTGTTCATATTAAAATCAAATTTAGGCGGTTTCGGGGGTTGAAATCCTCCCCCTTTTTGGCTCTCATTTTTTTTCTTGTTAAAGTAGTCGTTCATATCACTTGCCATAGGTAAGTCCTTTTTTTGATTCAAATAAACGTCGAAATAGTATTTTCCCGATGTTTAGTATTTCGCGGCAGGTATACCCTGCGCGTCTTTAGTTGATATATGTCAGATAATGGTCGTAATCGGGATTACGTCCGTAGACAATGTCAAAATAACCGCTTTGGAGTTTTTCGGTGATCGTTCCGCGCGATCCGGCACCCAATACGCGTGCATCGACTTCGCGTACCGGAGTCAGTTCGGCAGCGGTTCCGGTGAGGAACGCTTCATCCGCGATATAGATCTCTTCGCGGCTGATACGGCGTCGTACAACGGTGATCCCCATGTTTTCCGCCATTTCGATAACGGTTTTTTGGGTAATAGAAGCGAGAGAATTATCATTTGGAGGGGTAATCAACTCCCCGTCTTTTACCATAAAAAATGAGGCGCCGCTTGCTTCGGCGACATATCCTTCGTCATCCAAGAGCAACGCTTCGTCGTATCCCGCCTCTACCGCTTCGTATTTGGCCATTTGCGAATTCAGATAGTTTGCAACTGCTTTGGCTTTACCCATATTGGATTTATTGTTCGGGCGGCTGAAAGAGGAGATTTTTAAACGAATCCCTTTGCGAAGACCTTCTTCCCCGAGATAAGCGCCCCATTCCCATGCGGCGATAGCGGTTTCGACGGGAGCTTGTTTGTGGTAAACCCCCATGACGCCGTAACCGAGGTAAACGATCGGACGGAGATAGACGTTTTCTCCGGTAAATTCGTTGGCACGCAAAAGTTCGATTTGCGCAGCGTTGAGCTCTTCAACCGTATAGGGAACGTTCAATAGGGTCATTTTGGCAGATTCGAGAAGACGTTTAGTGTGGTCGTTCAAACGAAAAATTGCGTACCCTTTCGGGGTTTTATACGCTTTCGTCCCTTCGATAGCGCCGTTTCCGTAGTGCAGCGTGTGGGCAAGGACGTGAATTTTCGCGTCGTTCCATGGTACAAGTTTACCGTTCATCCAAATAAATTTGGCTTCGTTCATGGGGGAGTTCTCCAAAAGAAAAATTGGGTGATTTTAGCGTGAAAGGGGTTTAATGTTTATTAAGAAGTTTGCTAAAGCGCGGTTTACTGCGCGTGGGCATCTCGCCGAGGGAAACAAAGCGTTAGCGTAGCCGGACGGAGTTCACTTCCGTCCGCGTATAAAATTAATGTGATGGAGTATTGATCATCCAGATTGAGAAAACGTCGATGTAATCCCAAAAGGATTGGATATATTCGGGATTGATCCCTTCGTCTTCGAGTTTAGGGAGCAGTACGCTATAAAATTCGAGCCATCGGCGGCGTGCCGGTTCGTCGATTCGAAACGGAGCATGACGACCTACCATACGGGGCTCTCCGCGTGTTTGGGCGAAGTAATCCGGGCCTCCGCAAATTTGGATAAAAAAATCGGCGGCATGTTTTTTTGCCGCTGCAAAATCTTCTTCGTCATTGACGGGGAATAAAAAGGCGATATCGCTGTTGCGAATCATCTCATAGTGGTCGTCGACCAGTATGCGAAAACGCTCTTCTCCTACTTGGAAAAAGAAGCCGGGATGAGGCTTTGTCACCGGAGGTCTGACACCTAGGACTCCGTCTGTAATCGTCAAATTCATAAGCATTTCCTCTGTGTAATATGGGACACATTCTAAGAAGTTCTTAAAAAGAATTACCTTAAAAGGAACCGTTCTCTCTGATTTTAGGTGATGATTTGTATAATTGAAACATATTTTTGAGCGGAGAGATCGGGATGGATGCAAATGTATGGATGGGTTCGACTGAGATCCGTAAATCGCAGTACGTAGAACGATTCAGCCCGTATGACGGCAGAGTGGTTTCGCGTGCGGCTCAATGCGATGCGGAAGATGCGCGCAATGCTCTTGTATTAGCGCAAAAGGCGGCTAAAGCGGCGAAGCGGATTCCGCTGCATCAGCGGTGTCATTGGTTGTTGGATGTGGCGCAAAAGCTGAAAGAGGAACGCGAAATCTTTGCCCAAACTGTATGTGACGAGGTCGGAAAACCGATTACCTTTGCACGAAGAGATCGGAAGAGCACACGTCTGAACTCCAGTCACATTCCTTTATCTC
>NZ_CALDDG010000040.1 GCF_937936435.1 uncultured Sulfuricurvum sp.
GTCAAAAATGTCCTTGAAGAGACGCAGATCGATCCGCATTTGCTTGAGATCGAATTGACCGAGTCGATGATCATCGACAGCCTGGAAGCTACGATAGCGAAGATGGATGAATTGCGCGCGTTGGGTATCCGTATGTCTATCGATGATTTCGGTACGGGATATTCATCACTCTCTTATCTCAAACGTCTGCCGTTCAGCACCCTCAAAATCGATCGCAGTTTTGTACGGGATATCTTGGTAGATCAGGATGATGCCGTCATGGTCGAGACGATGATTTCGATGGCTTCGATTTTCAATATGAATGTTATCGCCGAAGGGGTGGAAACGATAGAACAGTTTGAATTTCTGGAACGGCACCGCTGCCGTTATTTTCAAGGCTATTTATGCAGTAAACCGGTTCAAGTCAATGTCTTCGAAGAACTGCTCATGCATGATGTTCAGAGCTGTTCATCGCATTCATAATCCGAGAGATTTCTTCTACATCCAAATGTTTTGAAACGGAAACGACGTGGCCGTCAATTACCACGGACGGAGTGCTTTTAATCCCATATGAAAGCATTTCATGGATATCCGCCGTTTTCTCGAATTCAACTTCGTAGTTGGCCAACTTGATCGCCGTTTCGATATTCTTGGCGATTTCGCGGCATGAGTCGCAACCGGTGCCGAATAATATAATTTTCATTGTGAAGGGTCTCCTAATAGCGCATGGACTCGAACGATTGCTTTGTCGATATGATCGACAATATTTTCCTGACCTATTTTCTGATCGATGTGTGCCGCCGTGACGAATCGGCGCACTTGCGGATTGACGCCTGATAGGATCAAATGGGTTTGGGTATGTGAAAGGCGTTCGTGCAGAATCTCCAATGCGTGCAGTCCGGCCGCATCGATCAAAGGGACATAGCGCATTCGCAGAATAAAGATTTTGGGCGGTTTATCAAACAGCATCAGCGTGTCGACCAGTTTTTCCGCGACACCGAAAAAGAGAGGACCTTGAATCTCATACACTTCGACGCCGGAGGGGATCGTTTTATGGGCTATCGAATCGGGATCGTCCTCTTCGGTCTCTACCGCACGAATTTGGGTCGATTTCATCATCTGATC
>NZ_CALDDG010000041.1 GCF_937936435.1 uncultured Sulfuricurvum sp.
CACCGAGATCTACACTCTTTCCCTACACGACGCTCTTCCGATCTGCCAAAGCGGGATAGAGATTAGTCCCCCCTGCAGTCACACCGTGACATCCGTTACACCCTTTGGCAAAATAGAGTTTTTTCCCCTGTTGATATACATCATTGCCGCCGAAAAGGAGTATCGGAATTAAAAAGAGTGCGATTTTAATCATACTGTCCCTTTTTAAACCTTATTTAGATTAGAATTACGTAATTATAGCAAACAGGAGTAACGATGATCATTTCCGGTGCAACAATCTGCGATGCGGACGGAGAACGTCGCTACGATGTACGGATCGAAGCAGGAGTCATTACGCAGATCGGGACCGATTTGCAAGGCAATGAAGCAATAGACGCTTCAGGGTGTTATCTTCTCCCCGGATTGGTCGATACCGACGTACGGTTGAAAGATTCGCAACTGAGCCGGACGACTCTGGAGAAGCTTTCTCGAAGAGCTTTAAAAGGCGGGGTAACGACGGCCGTTTTAGCGAGTGATTCGACGCCGAGAATCGACAATGTGATTACGTTGGAATTCGTCCAACAACATCGGTCGCTTTCTAACGGAGCAACGATCGAAGCGGCATTGAGCGCGTTGAACGATGCCGGGGCTTTGAGTAACATCGCTATTATGTTGAAAAAAGGCTCATCGGCAGTCCATACCCTAACGGTCAACGATTATAACCTGATCAGCCGTATTGCTCAGTATTTGAAAATGGCGGATAAAACACTTTTTTACAAAGCCGAAGAGAAAAGCTTGTTTGAAAGCGGGGTGATGGCGGACGGAGCGGTCGCAAGTCAGCTCGGTCTGGCCGGTATATCGCCGTTGGGTGAAATCGTCCATATCGCTTCGATGATCGAGATTGCACGCCATTTCGGGATACGGATCGTCTTTAAAAGCGTTACGGAACCCCGTTCTATAGAGATGATCGCCCAGGCACGTGCGGAGGGGGTAAACGTATCGTGCGAAGTGGCGATTCACCATCTCTTTAAAAGCGATTCCGCATGTTTGGGATTCGATTCGGATGCCAAAATCAATCCTCCGTTGGTCAGCGAAGCCAAACGGCTTATTCTGATTGATGCGTTGAAAAGGGGGGATATCCACTCTTTAAGCGCTCTTCATCAGCCTAATTCCGATGTCTATAAAGATATTACCTTTTTCGATGCTCATTACGGGACGACGTCGATCGAAGAGTATTTACCGTTATGTTACAGCTACCTGATTGAAAGCGGCATCATTCCGATGAGTCGGTTGGTTGAATTGGCATCCTCTACTCCGGCTCGGGATGCTGGGATACGTTCCGAAGCGATTCGAGAAGGCTCGACGTGCGATTTGATCCTTTTCGATCCGAATCAGACGACGGCGGTCACGCATCATCACAGTTTGTATAAAAACGAAGTGCTTAAAGGGAAAGTCGTGATGGGCATCTGCCGCGGAGAAGTGACTCGATTCTAAATTTTACGTTTGCGAAGGAGGGTTTCCTCGGCAAACGTATTATAAAGATTTGGCGTTACGAAATTCGGAAATTTCCGCCTCCACCATTTCGTTAATCATTATTTTGTAAAGGGTCGTTAAAAGGTTCGGAGAAACGCCGAATTCCATCGCCCGCATTCTTACTCTGTCCATCACCGCTTCGAGGCGTTCGTTTGCCTTGATCTCTTCAATCGAATGTTTAAAATTGGCGGCTTGTTTGACATAGCCGTTACGTGCGGCTATCAGTTCGACTATCTGATCATCCAAACCGTCAATATAACGGCGTACTTCTTCTAAGCTTTGACAATTTTCGATATGCATACTAAACCATCCTGCCTCTTTCTGATAGCTTAATCATAACATGTTCCGCTTTAAGGTATCTTCGGAGGTTTTTATCACATAAATATCACGCTAAAATCCATTTTTATAATATTAAAATAATATTAAAATAGATCAACAAAGAGGCTTTAATCCCTATATGACGGAGAAAATTAGAAAAAAATAGTGATAACAATGTGACTATTAATTATTAATAATACTGCTTATAAGATAATTTTTATTAATATTTAAAAATTGTTAAGCTTCCCGTTGTTACACTGCTGACCGATACAAAAATCTTATACTTAAACGAAGGGGTTTACGATGGCGTTATCAAGAAGAGAGGCAATGAAATTTACCGGATTGGCGGCAGTTACGGCTGCGGCAAGCGGTTATGCGAAAGAAGCAAAAGGATCAAGTGCGGCAAAAGGTGTTCTGCTTTCACCTGCTCCGATTCCGGCTGCAAAAGGACCGCGTGTAGTAATCGTAGGTGCGGGACCCTCAGGTCTTACTATCGCAAAATATGTCAAAAAAGCGAATCCGAAGATTGATGTTGTTTTGATGGATAAGCGTTCGGTCTTCATGTCCGGATTTATCAGTAACTTGGTGGCGACAGGCGTTTTGCCTCTTGACTTCATTACGCATGATTTTCTAGAAGGTGCCCGTAACGGCAATTATACTTTCCTGCAAGCAACGGCACATGAAATCGATCGTACGTCAAAAATCGTCTATACGAATGAAGGAACCGTAAAATACGACGTTCTCGTATTGGCTCCGGGTATCGATTATGATTATTCCAAATGGACTAACGGTGATCTTGAGCTTGAAACGGCATTGAAAACAAAATTCCCGGGTGCGTTCATCGCAGGAAGCGAAACGTTGACGTTGAAATCGAAAATCGAAAATTTCGAAGGCGGAGTATTCGTTCAAACCGTTCCCGGCGGTAACTACCGTTGTTTGCCTGGACCGTATGAGCGCAGCTGTTTGATCGCGGACTACATGAAACGCAATAAAATCAAAGGTAAAGTCGTTATCTTGGATGAAAATCCTAACATCACGATCAAAGCCGACGGTTTCCACTCCGCATTTGAAAAATTGTACAAAGATTACATTACCTATATGCCGAGTACGACGATTACCAGCATCGATCCGAACAAACAAAAAATCGTAACCGAACTCGGTGAAGAGATCGAGTTTGCCGACGCGGCCCTTTACAGTCGTGTCCGCGGTAACAAATTGCTTGAAATCGCCGGTGTGGCAAAAGACAGCGTATTTAACAAAGCCGAAGCGAACATCGATCCGTTTACTTATCAGGTTATCGGTGATAAAAATGTCTTCTGTACGGGTGACGTTCGTCCGATGGGATTCTCTAAATCAGGAAACACGGCGAATACTGAAGGGAAAATCGTTGCTGCGAATATTGTTAAATACATTGCGGGAACCGAACTTAGCCAAAAAACTTGGACTTCACCGCTTACCGTATGTTATTCGGCGGTTTCAGGCGATCCGATGCGTGCGATTTCGGTACATGCGGAATACGCGTACGATGCCGGCAAAAAATCATTCGGTTTCGCTAATGCCGGAACCATGGAAAAATGGGACGGAGCAGACGGCCTTGCAACCGGAAAAGGTCTTGTCGAATGGGGTAAAGGTCTTTATCGCGATTTCTTCAATTAATTATAAACACCCAAATGAGCAATACCCAAAGGGCACGAGAGCCCATTTGGGTGGCAAGGACACTTTTGTCCTTTGCAATCCCCTAAAGCTTTTCCAAAGCAGATTCAAGTCATCGCGGATGGTTTGGATTTGTCTTGGTCAGACAAGACGATTTTTTGAAAGAGAGGGAAGTATGAAACGACGTAGTTTTATCAAAGGGACGTTTGCACTCGCGACGATCGGCCTGCTCAATCCGGTCCTTTTCCGGCATGGGCTCTTGGCAGAAGAAGCTGTCGAAATGCCGTTCAAAGAACTGTTGGATGAGTATGTAAGAGGGAAAAAAGTCGAAGACGGTGCGGCACTTATGACGCTTAATATTCCGGATGCACCGGAAAACGGTGCGGTTGTTCCGATCGAAGTGACGGTCAATTATCCGATGAATCCGGATGACTATATCAGTAATATTACAGTACTTACCACGAAAAATAAAGCCAATAAAGCGATCTCTTTTGATCTGACTCCGGCAAACGGTATAGCCTATCTGTTCGTCAATGTCAAAATGGGGCAGACTCAGGACGTCGTGATATTGGCACAGACGAATAAGGGAAGAATATTTAAAGCATCAAAAAATGTCCGGGTCGCTCTCGGCGGATGCGGTTGAGAAGGGGAAAATATGGAATTACGAGGCGTTGTTAAAATATTAGATCAAAATTACAAAGTCGGCGATGTCGTCAAAGCGAAAATTATCGTTATCCATAAAATGGATACCGGTTTTACCAAAGATAAAGAATCGGGAAAACAGTTTCCCCGTTTTTACATGAAAGAGATTACGGCAACGTACAACGGTTCGGTGATCGCCCATTTTGATTTGGATGTGGCTACCAGCCAAAATCCGGTCATTCAGTTTCCGTTGAAAGTGACGGGTCCGGGCGAGCTGGTGGTCGATTTCGTCAATTCCGAGGACGAAAAGGGACAGAAAAAAGTGGCAATTGTTCCGGCAGCTTGAGAAGCGCCCTAAAATTGCTAAATCGGCATTAATGCAGTGAATTGGAATAGTAAGAATGGAACGAAGAACGTTTTTTAAAGTCATGGCGGCGGGTGCGACGATCGTTGCGGTCAATCCCTCATTGATTCGCGGTAATTTATATGCGGATGACGGTCGCATGTATGCGGCATATGACAAAGTGCAGATCGTTGATGCCGCGGGGAACCCGATCAAAGCTTCTTCTTTGGAAAAAGAGGTCACTTATATCTTCAATTATCCGTATGCGTCGACTCCGTGTATGTTGGTGAACCTTCCGGAACCGACACAACAAGACGTCGCGCTCAAGTCCGAGATGGGTGAAGAGTATGTATGGAAAAGCGGCGTAGGAAAAGAGCGTACGATCGTAGCCTATAGCGCGATTTGTGCCCATCAGCTGACCCATCCGACACCAAACGACAGTTTTATCAAATACGTCCCTAAAAATGTCAAAACGATGGCGTATGAAAAAAGCGGGATTATTGTCTGTTCATCCCATCTTTCGGCATACGATGCATCGGCGGGAGCAAAGGTATTGGCCGGAGCGGCTCCGCAGCCTTTGGCCGCTATTGTTCTCGAAGTGGCACCGGATGATACAATATGGGCTGTAGGGGTATTGGGATCGGATAAATTTCAAGACTATTTTAGAGCGTTCAAACCGGAATTAAAAGATTTTTACAACGGTATCGCTCAGGGAAAACAACTGGTTTCGATTTCGGCTAAAACGGTTAAGCTGACCGAATATTCCAAAGAAATTATTCAGTACTAAAAGGGACTCTATGAAAAAAATAGTAACGGCTTTGGCTCTTGCGTCGCTTTTGTCCGGATTTGCCAATGCGGCGGAGAAAAAAGATCCCCGTCTGGAATTAATGAAAGATATGCGTACGATGCTGGATGCCATGGAGCAAATTCAGCGCGGCGGTTTGTACAGTTCGACTGAAGATATGAAAAGCGGCGTCAAAAAACTGCAAGGGACGTTAAAATCGCTTGAAGGTGACGAAGTCAAATCGATTCTGCCGAAAGATCAGGTATATGCGTATAAATTTGCTCAAAAAACGGCAGGTATGCTTCGCCTTTATTCAGACGACATGATTACGTCGATCGAAGCGGGTCGAATGGATGACGCTTTGGAAGATTACACGCAGCTTCTAAAACAATGTACTTCGTGTCACATTCGGATTCGTAACTGGTGATTTCCTCTCCCTTCGAGGGGAAGAGATTATTGACAGTTTTTTTGGAGAGGGATTTCAAATCCGATTTCGACATCTTGCCACGTTTTCCCCGCATGCAATTCATAACACGCTTTATTAATCGATACAAGAGACGGCAACATTCCGAAATCATTAAGATCGATGAACCCTTTTCCTACAATTTTCATATCGTTGAGCGTGTAAGAAAGAGGGATTGTTTTCGTCATACCGTTCATCGTGATGTCGACGAGGGCTTTTCCCTCTTTTGCCGATTTGACTTTTGCCGTAATCGCTTGGACGTTTTGGGCTTTGAAAAAAGAGGCAACCAACGTCGCGTCACGCCCCGCATTTCCGGAATTAACGCTCAATGTATCGATCGTTAGCGTACTGTTTGCCAAAAGTGCATCTGCCGATGAACCTCCTTCCGCGTTTAGACGGCTGCGGTCGAATACACCGCCGACACCGATTTTTTCAAATGTTTTAAATGCTTTCCATGTCACCTTCGCATCATTGGCGTGGTAGTTACAATCGGCGAACATCGTTCCTGAAATCAGTAGGGTAGCGAGAATGAGTTTGTTCATGTGGATTCCTTGCGTTGTTTCGTGTTAACAGTTATAGCCCAAACTCATTTCTGAACGGTTAATGAGCGATTATTAGATTAAAGCTTTAAGGCATGTATTAAGGCTAACGACGAGAAGAAATACTATTCTTTAAAATCGATAGGCATAGTTGACAAGATAGTTGCGACCTTCCCGTACTACACCGCCTGACGTATTGTAATAGTAGCTCGGCATTCTCACATCTTCATTAAAAAGATTTTTGATCGTGGCGCGAATCTCGCTGGATGCTGAAAATCTGTAGGTGATCGTCTCATCAAAAATATGCTGCGGCTGGATGGTCGTGTCTTCTCCGTCCAGCCAACTTAATTGCGATCGGGTCGTTCGGGATTGATAACGCCATGTAGTGCCGAACGAAAGGAAATTGGCAGGAGAATAGACATACATCGCTTTGAGCATGATTTTGGAAATATCGGGCATTGACTGATCCACGGAGACGGAATCCTCTTCGGGCGGGGTTGTATAGTCCGTATCGATATACGATGCATTGAAATAAAAGTTATGTTTCGGTTTGGATTGAAAGTTGTATTCAAATTCAATCCCTTTGCTGATTCTGTCGTCGTAGTTTTGATATCCCGGGATAGTAGTGTAGTACTCTTCCAAATCGATTACGTTATGAAGATTGGAATAAAAAAGATCCAATGCAAATTTGTTTTGAAAATCCGGTGCGTATATCGCGACGGCTTCATAGGTCTTAGTCTCTTCCGGTTTGATTTGTGAATCTCCGGCCCGATAGTTTATGTGACCGTTTGCATAGGCTTCGGTAAACGTCGGTGCGCGGAATGCAGAGCCGTAGAGAAGTTTAAAAATCGTTTTGTCGCTGGCACGATAGACGATGGCGGCTCGTTGGCTCCATTGCGTTCCGATATCGGAGTATCGGTCTAAGCGTGCTCCTAAAATTACATCTACATCGCGATTGATCGAGATTAAATCCTGAAGATATCCATAGATTATGGTTCGATCCTGATCGGCAGCGATAAAACTGGTCGTCGGATTTGCCCAAAATGCAGGTTCGCTCGAACTGTCATAGCGAAATGAACTGTAGTTTGGGCTTGCTAAAATGGTTGAAAGATTTTCCGTGATAGCATTTTCGACACTGTTGTAATACGTATCTTTCGGTATCGTGACGTATCGCGCACCAAGTCCCGTGACGATTTCATGCGATCCGATTTTAGGGAGAGTGAATATCGATTCTGCTTCAAAATTTTGCTCTTTCAGTTTTTCGGTAAAATAAAACCCCTCTTGCATATCCACGCCGACGGTGGCAAATCGGGTCGCCGTGATCCCGATTCCGGCGATATTGGCACCTTCGTTTAACTCCCGATGCGAGAAACTGACTCTTGTTTCGACTCCGACATCATTGATGTCGCTTTTATACGAACCCTGTACGAAAAAATAGGAATTAGTATGTTCTTTTGGATCGGTCGGAATCGGGTCCGGAGATTCTTCAAAACCGTAAAAATTGCCGTAGGTACTCCGTTTAAGGCGCGTAAGGAGTTCAAAACCACCGTTGACTGCCTTCAAACCGACCGAAAAGTCTTTCATAGATTCATCGGTACCCTCCGGGTAGCCATCGACCGGAACCGATTTGTTGTTTCGGATAATGTAACCGTCGGAAAAGAGTTTCCAATCGTTTGCCAGTGTATAGACGTTTGCCCCGGCGGTAAGCCGGCTGTAGCTTCCGCTTCCGAGATAGAGCCGATTTTCGGTTTTGTTGCTCCCCATTTTTGTGATGATATTAACGGTGCCGTAAAAAGCGCCGGAGCCTTGGGTGGTTGAGTTCGGTCCGCGAAGGACTTCTATCTTTTCTACCAGTTGTATCGGAAAATCCATATAAAAACTGCTGGAACCGGCCACTTCATTGTTGATAGCAACGCCGTCAATCAATATTTTGATTTTATCGGAGAGATACGCATTCGGGTTTTTTAAGCCTCTGACGGTTGTCATGGTATAGCCCATAGGGCTTAACTGCATTTGGATACCGGGCAGCATATCCAGAGCTTCGCCGATATTTTGGATGCCGGCATCGGTAAAAGTCTGGGCGTCGATAACCGTTACGACAGAAGGGAGATAATCGACATTCAGCGATTTTTTGGTTGCCAAATTGCTGACGTTTTCGATAAGGGCTTCGAAATCGTTGTTTCCCGGCTCATCCGCATACGAAAAACTGAAGGCGGAGAGGAGAATACCGCACAGTAAGAGAGGTTTTTGCATATGCTTAATCCCTTTTAGAGTGTTTAAATATTAATGGCGATCGCACTCGAATTATTTTTTGAACTTATGCTATACTCTTTTGCTTTACGTATCGGTTAAAGCAGATAAATTCAAGATAAAAAGTAACACATTGGTGTTTTTAGTTCGGAGATGAAGAGATTGGATACGATCAAAAAAGCGTTGTATCGGTATTTTGTACCGTTTTTGATGCTGTATGCGTCTTCGCTGAACGCATCAGGATATGACGATGACGTTTTGGAAATATTTTCAAAGATGCTCCCCCGATTTGTTTTAATGAGCAATCAAAAAAATCTTTTAAAAGAGCGTCTTGAAATTTGTATTTTGAATGATAAAATCGAACTATTGCACAAAACCTCCAAAATTCTTTTGGA
>NZ_CALDDG010000042.1 GCF_937936435.1 uncultured Sulfuricurvum sp.
AATGACGGTCTTTTCCTCCCGTCCCGTTCATGATTTGAAGATAATCGATCACCGCCAGTTCAATCTCCGGATGACGGCTTTTGAGTTTACGCAGTTTTGAGCGGAGCTGATGAATATTGACTGAGCCGTGATCATCCACAAACAACTTTGAATGGCGCATCTTATCGACCGCGTCATTCAAACGTTTATACTCTTCAGGGTTCATATCGCCAACCCTGAGCCGTTGCAATTGAATCGACGTTTGGACGCTTAACAGCCGCAGCATCAGTTGTTCGGCCGGCATCTCCAGTGAGAAGAAGGCAACACCTTTGCCTTTGTCGAGGAGATTTTGAACCATATTGAGCGCAAATGAGGTTTTCCCCATTGCAGGACGGGCGGCAATAATGACCAGATCTCCTTTACCGAATCCCGTCGTCATCTTGTTCAGCTCGGCATATCCGGTATCCACTCCGACCAAAACCGCATCGCCTCTGGCCTTCATCTCTTCGATATAGCTCAATGTCTCATCGGCGATTGTCGGTGCATCTTTAAAATCGGTAGCCTGTGAGTTTTGGGTAATCTCATACAGCTTTTTTTCGACCAGATCGACGACATCGGTTCCGTTGAGCTCCTCTTCGAGCGTTACCCGCTTGATCTCTGTCGTCAACGTCAATAAATGGCGTTTAATCGCCTTGTCTTTGATCTCCTGTACATACGCCAACGTATTCGAAATCGGATTGGTCGTGAGGATATCCACCATCACCCGCTCATCGAATTTCTGCTTGGCGCTCAACTCTTTTTTAATAAACTCTTCATCGATCGGCAAATCACGATGGGCAAGCGAGAGCATTGCACGATAGATCTCTTGATGGGCTGCGAGATAAAAGTCTTCAGCACTCAAAAGAGCGTCAAAATCATCAAACTGTGCGGGGTCGAAGATAACCGAACTAAGAATCGAACGTTCAAATGCGAGATTGTAAAGCGACTCTTCCATCACTCTTCCTTCTCTGCCATTTTTTCTACCTCTTGAACAAAACGGTCTACCAGTTTATCCTCATCGAGACGGGCGACGACTTCCCCTTTGACCATGACCAGACCGGAACCTTTGCCGTATGCGATTGCGACATCGGCATGTTTGGCTTCGCCGATCGCATTGACGACACACCCCATCACCGAAAGATCCAGCGGCTTTTTGATATGTTTAGTCCGCTCCTCGATCACCGCAACCGCAGAGACCAGATCCGCTTCGATCCGTCCGCAGGTCGGACAAGAGATGATGTTAGGACCCTCTTTGGCGACACCGCTGTCTTTGAGGATTGCGCGGCCGACTTTGATCTCCTCTTCGAGTTCTCCGGTAATTGACACACGCATCGTATCACCGATCCCTTCCAACAACAGTGTCCCTAAACCGATCGCACTTTTAATCGTCGCATGAAACACCGTTCCCGCTTCGGTCACTCCCAGATGAAACGGATAATTATTCTTTGGCCGCAACATCCGATACGCTTCGACGGTACGTTGTACGTCGCTCGCTTTTAGTGAGACTTTGATATCGGTAAATCCGAGATCTTCGAGATATTTGATATTGTACTCGGCGGATGCCACCATCCCCTCCGCACTCTGCCCGTAGCGCTGTTCAAACTCTTTTTCCAGACTCCCCGCGTTGACTCCGACACGGATCGGGATGTTGCGTTCCTGACACGCTTTGACAATCTCACGGATCCGTGATTTCTCTCCTATGTTACCCGGATTAAACCGGATACAGTCCACTACTTCCGCCGCAATAAGGGCAAGCTTATAATTAAAATGGATATCGGCGACGAGAGGAAGAGATATCTGCTCCTTGATCGCGCGCAGGGCTAATGCATCCTCTTCATCGGGCACCGCGACGCGGACGATATCGCATCCCGCGAAATGGAGACGGTTGATCTGTTCGACCGTTGCATTCACATCGGCGGTACGTGAATAGGTCATCGACTGCACCGATATAGGGGCATCTCCTCCCACAGGGACATTTCCGACAAAAATCTGTTTAGTTGGGTAGCGTGTTATCATGAAAAGATTGTAGCTATTTGCTTGTTAATATTTACTGACTTACGTAAACTCGATCGGGTCCATATCGATCTCGCACAATGGCGACTTGACATGCTTGATCGCCCGTATCAGATCGGTGCTTTTATCGCTGCGCAGTAAAATCTGGAAGCGGTACTTATCTGCAATTTTCTCAATCGCCGAAGCGCCGAAACCAACTACCTGCACATTTTCCATCTGATGAATGGTCGCGACGGCTTCTTCCATTGCCTCTTTAGCCTTCATCCCGTTTTTATGGGCATACAGCAATCGCGCCAGTTTCTTGCTCGGAGGATAACGATCCTGCCGTATTGCCATCTCATCGATCAAAAATTGCTCGTAATCCTCCAGATATCTGCGAAAAAACGACTCGTTAAAACTCTGTACAATAACGGTTGCATCATGCTTTCGACCGCTCCGTCCGGCGATCTGAATCAGAAGAGAAAGCGCTTTTTCCCGGGCACGGTAATCGCTTTGGGAGAGGAGATTATCGATCCCCATCACGACGGCAAGAGTAATATCGTGATAATCGTGTCCTTTGGAGAGCATCTGCGTTCCGACCAGTAAATCGATCTCTTTATTATTAAACGATTTGAGGACATTTATCAGCTTATTTTGTGTGGTAATGACGTCGCGGTCAAACTGCGCTACCCTCAAACTTTCCGACAAAGCCGCAAAATGCTCCACCGCTTCCGCCGTTCCGAGCCTTGCGGTACGCAAAGCCCCGCTTTGACATTTCGGGCACACTTTCGGAAGCACTTCGGTATAGTTGCAGTAATGGCATTTCAACGCCCGCGCATTTTTATGCAAGCTCATCCCGACACTGCAAAAAGGGCATTCGACATGGTAGCCGCACGAGTCGCACAGCGTATATTTAAAATTGGCCCGTGTCGGAATAAAGACGATCCCCTGATGTCCGGCAGCCGTATTGTCGAGTATCGATCGGTCGATACTCGGTGTCAATGCCTCGATGGAGGGCTCAAATACAAAATGGCGTTTTGATTCATAGTAGCCGCCGCGCAGACGAAAAAAGGGATATTTGGCGTAACTCCCCAGACTCGGGGTGGCACTTCCCAAAACAACGGGGATTTTATACTGATTCCCGATATAGACGGCCATATCCCGTGCATTATACCGAGGACGCGATGAGGATTTGTAACTCTCGTCATGCTCTTCATCCACAACGATCAACCCCAAATCCTCTATCGGTAAAAACAGCGCCGATCGCGGACCGACAATTATGCGCGCACTTCCGTTATAAATCTGTTCTAGGGTCTTTGCTTTTTGCTTCGGCGTCATTTTGGAATGCCATAACACAACCGTCTCGCCGAAATGGTTTTTAAACCGTCTCTCCATTTGCCGGGTGAGCGAAATTTCGGGGAGCAACAGCAATGCCCGTTTTCCTTCTCCGACGACATCATCCATCCGCCGCATGTAGATTTCGCTTTTTCCGGCCCCCGTATCTCCGAAGAGCAAAGAGATCGGATGAGCGCGGAGAAAATCAAGCGCTTTGGATTGCATGTCGGAGAGAACGATATTGACGTCAGGATGAACGTAATCACTTTTTGCCACTGCCTCCACGGACTGGAAAGGGACAAACAGGTTGAGCGCTTCCCCTAGAGAGCATCCATAATATTCTGCTATAAACTTTGCACTTTGGATCTGTCTTTCAGAGTAGATATAGGAAGTCCACTCATCTATCGGCTGGGTTTTAAACGCAGGTTTTTGGCACGGCTCAATGACGACACCGTTCATGCGACGTTTTGAAAGCGAAAGCGTCACTTCGCTTCCGATAGCGAGAATAATATCTGACTGATATGTGAGAAGTTCAAGAGGAGAGCCCAAAAGGGCTATTCGATAAAAAAACAAGCGTTCATTCTACCAATTTTGAACAATATGTTCCACTTGTACACATAAACGTCCCATCAACTTGTTTATATGTGAATGTCATATCTGTATTCATGATTTTATATTTGTAAGTACAAACAGCAGGCGTTGCGTTCGTACAACTAGGAGAGTGCCAATGTCCGTTTGCATCTTGTGCAGTAATACTATATTGAAGCAGTTTTCCATCGCTTGTCCCCGTACCGTTACCGTCAAACAGTGAAGTACTGCTGCTGTTAAGCTTGTTGATATAACTACTATCCCCTTTGAGTAATCGGGTTTGTCTCTCATTTATGATCGCAGCACGGATTGCCGCTACGTCACTCCGTGCTTTGGCTATCTGCGCATCATCTCGGGTTGCCGCGAAACGCGGTAGAGCAATAGCAGCTAAAATCCCTAATACGACGATAACAAAAACCAATTCGATCATTGTAAAAGCTTTCCGCTTTAAAAGTTTATCAGTGTTCAACAATTACTCCTCGTATTTGCATAGGATACCTGCTGATATCCACAACTTTCTGTAAGCCTAGACAAAGCGTATCCCCACCGGCACTTCCATATGAAAGTGTTAAATTTTCATCTAAACTACTGGAATTTACATCTATTATAACACAATCATCCACACTGCCTCTGTGAACATAAGCTACTTTTTCTGCAGTATTCAAACTAGCTTTGCCTTGACTGACTAACTCTTTTATTCCATTGGACATTACCGAGAGGCTTTCATTGGTTTCACCCATTGCTACGGCATAAGATGCTATCTCACCGGCAGCCGTCATAATATTCTGAGCTATGACAACATTTTGCGCATCATCTCGGGTTGCCTGCAAACGGAGAATTGCAACTGCTGCTAAAATACCCAAAATGATGATTACAAACACCAACTCGATCATTGTAAACGCGTTGCGAATCATTTCAACATTCTCTTGTACTGATTTCTAAAATTAAAAGATAATTTTAGAAATCAAAGCAATTACAATTTATATTCCTACTCTTACAAGTAGGAATATATTTTAAAGACTAAGATAATCTGTACGAGAAATTAGTTGAAAGAAACGTTGCTTCCGCCAAATTTATGGGTGATACCAGGACTTGCCGCAGAAATATTTCTGTCATTCAACGCTTTTCGAATAGCAGAACAAATCGTTGAAGCACCCGTCAAAGAAGTAACAGTTAGATTACCATCCGCAATACCAGCTACAGTTGTAGCGTATGAAATACATCCGACTCCTTTTCCATCTGTTAAAAATACTGTATTAGTTCCATTCAAATCTAAAGTGCCACCATTCACATTTTCGGCAGTCGCTGAATCTGACAATTGGACATTTGTCATTTCTGACAATTTTTTGAAAGTACCATGAGCGGTATAATAAGCACCCAATTCACTCACTACAGCAGTCGCTTCCTGTACTTTTGTAGCGATTTTTGCATCGTCACGCGTTGCCGCAAGGCGCGGAATCGCAACTGCTGCCAAAATGCCCAAAATAACGATCACGAAGATCAACTCGATCATAGTAAAACCTGAACGTTTCATGGTTTACTCCTTGAATTTTAAGAATAGTGATTACACTCGTAACCCTATTGTCATTATGGTCTCAGATATCTTATAAAACGTTTAAATTCAACAATATCTAGCAATATCTGCGTGTCAACGGGTATTTAAGGACAATGTGGCATAATTTTCATACCTAATGAAGGAGATACTATGAAAATCGCTGTACCCGTAATGGATGAGAGTTTAAAAATGGCCGGCAATGCCGGTCACACACCCTATTTTGCTGTGTTTACCCTAAACGGAGGGATGTTTAAAAGCTTTACCCTCGAAGGGCTCCGCGTCAATCCAAAAGCCGTCGGCGAAGAGGATCATGATCATGACGAACACCATACCTGCGATCACGATGAAGGGGATATCGAACATATCAAAGCGCATGATACGATGGCCGATGCGATCGAAGACTGCGATTACCTTGTCGTTAAAATGGCCTGCAAAAATACTGCCAAAAGTATGAATAACGTCGGCGTAAAACTCCAAAAATATAACGGAACGGAAGCATTGGCTCCGAAAATTTTGACAGAATTGGCGGCACAGTTCAAATAATTTTTTGTAAAAGGCTAGATAAGCCTTTTGCGTTTAAATAAATAGGCACTTTAATTCTCGTTTATAAATTGAAGTCGTATAATTCGCACCGTAAAGGAAGTGAAAACTTCAAATTTTCATCGCTGTACAGTACACGATGAACCCAAAAGGCAAAACACACCATGATTTCTGCAGAGATTGAGACGTTAGGGATACACAACATCGGAAAGCTTTTTCATAACCTAAGTTATGACGAACTAATACAGCACGAGCTCGATAACGGGGAGTGTAAACTGGCCAGTAACGGGGCAACAATGGTCGATACCGGTATTTTTACCGGACGAAGCCCGAAAGATAAATACTTTGTCAATCAAGACCCCTCTAACCGCTATATCGCATGGGGCGACGTTAATAAAAAAATCGATAAAGCGGTTTTTGATGAACTTCTGGTGGTTGCCAAAGAGCAGCTCTCAGGCAAAGACCTTTATATCACGGATGTATTCTGCGGATCAAGTGCCAGCAGCAAACGTTCTGTCCGCTTTATCTCTGAAATCGCATGGCAATCCCACTTTGTCAAAAACATGTTTATCCGTCCAAAAGAAACAGAGCTTGAAATGTTCAAACCGCAATTTACCGTTTTAAACGCCTGTAAAGCGGTCAACGAAAAATGGGAACATCACGGACTTAACTCGGAAGTCTTCGTTCTCTTCAGTGTCGAAGATAATCTCTGCATCATCGGCGGAACATGGTACGGCGGTGAGATGAAAAAAGGGATCTTCTCGATGATGAACTACTGGCTTCCTCTCGAAGGGAAGCTCTCTATGCACTGTTCAGCTAATGTGGGAGCCGATGGCGATACCTGCCTCTTTTTCGGTCTCAGCGGTACGGGAAAAACAACTCTTTCTACCGATCCGAAACGTGCTCTTATTGGAGATGACGAACATGGTTGGGATGATGAAGGGGTCTTTAATTTCGAGGGGGGATGCTACGCGAAAGTCATCAATCTTGACCCATCCAGCGAACCAGAGATTCACAATGCTATTCGCCGCAATGCACTGCTTGAAAACGTCGTCTATGATGAAGATGGTGTCGTTGACTATACCGATAGTTCCAAAACCGAAAATACCCGTGTCTCTTATCCGATCGAACATATCGAAAACCACCAGCCTTCACTGATGGCACCGCATCCGAAAAATATCATCTTTCTCTCAGCTGACGCGTTCGGAGTTCTCCCTCCGGTAAGCCGTCTGACTAAAGAGCAGGCAATGTACTATTTCCTCAGCGGATATACGGCGAAAGTAGCCGGCACCGAGCGCGGCATTACCGAACCGGTCGCAACGTTTAGCTCATGTTTCGGAGAAGCGTTTCTTCCGCTCCATCCAACTGTCTATGCGAAACTGCTTGGAGAAAAAATCGATAAATACGGCGTTAATGTCTATCTGGTTAACACAGGATGGACCGGAGGCGGATACGGTGTAGGCAAGCGGATGAGTATCAAAGATACCCGTGCATGTATCAATGCAATCCTCGACGGAACTATCCAGCACAGCGAATTCGATACCACTAATACGTTTGGATTCCATATCCCGAAAACACTCGGCTCAATCGACCCCGTAATCCTCAATCCGCGCAATGCATGGGCGGATCGTGACGCTTATCTCGTCCAACGGGACAACCTAGCGGCACTCTTTATCAAAAACTTTAAAAAATATACTGACGGTGCGAGTGATTTCGACTTCTCTGCTGCCGGACCTCAATTACCTACTGAATAATTTCTTTCTTTAAGCGCTCAAACCTTCTTGTTTGGGCGTTCTATCTCAATGTTTTTTATTTAATTGACATCTATGAGGGTAAATGTTCCAGCCGTAGCATTGTATTCCCAATAATCATTCCCCTCAGGCTTATGAGCAATGTTTCGATTTTTGGTGCTGGTTCCATTTTTTGTGGCCGGTCCGTAATACTTTCCACCCGATAAAATCCAATCCCCATTATCGGCATTTTTAAGGATATAATCGAATGGATGCGCACTATCAGATCCAAGTGAATCGGGATAACCGGAAGCATTTAAAGGGTTTGTTTCCGTATTTTGATTGTTTCCCCAATCGAAATTGCACGTATTGGCAATCCATTCGCTATGGATAGCATCCAGTGCACTTTGGACTGATGAAGCGGTAGCAAGTTCGGAAGCACTTTTAGAATTGTCTGTTAGATTAGCAAACTTAGGGATTGCCACCGCAGAGAGGACCCCGATGATGACAATAACAAAAATTAATTCAACAAGAGTAAAAGCAGTACGCATTAAAAGGTAAGATTATTATCCAACGTACCAGAAGAAATTCCTAATGCCTCATAACATTTGGTTCTTTCAATTGCTGATTGAAAATTAGCGCAAGTTATTCTCGTATCAACAGTTCTATTCGTTCTGTTAAAGTATATACTTGCAACTGTTCCAGAAGTACTTGAAACATTTATATCATAATGATCATTAGCACCAGAATTTCCAGTATACGCAATATTTTTGCCGTTGATTTGTAAAATATCACTTAATTGATAGGTTGTATTGTTTTCAAGATCAGACCAGTTTGCAGCGGCACTTGTAGATGATGATTCGGCATCTTTAACAATTTTAATGATGTTATTGACACTCGCCGACTCTTTAAGATTTTTAAATTTCGGCACTGCTACTGCGGCCAATACACCAATAATAACGATGACAAAGATCAACTCGACTAAGGTAAACGCGTTACGTTTCATGGAAACTCCTGTGAATATGCACATCGGCATGGATATGGGTTATTATCGTCAGATAAAGCTTAAGCTTTAATGATGAATAGATAATTTTAGAGTGATTTTATATTGTAGTGAGTATAAGCCGCAAAGGCTTATACCTGAAATTAACAAGAATAAGTAGATTTGAATTCAAATGCAGTCGGGCGTGCTTCGTCAGGCCATACTTGCGTTTCGAATTTATAGTTTTGATACGTATCGATGAACAAATCTGTCATTACCGGTTTCAAGAAATCGTTGTCACGGATCAATGATTCCAAAGCACCGCGTAGTGTATGAGGCATTTGTGGAATACCTTTTTCACGGATTTCGTTCAATGACAATTCGAACAAATCTTCGTCCATCGGACCAACCGGAACCATTTTGTTTTTGATACCGTCAAGTCCGGCTAGCAACATTGCAGTGAATGCAAGGTATGGGCATGAAGTTGAATCCGGGAAACGCATTTCGATACGTGTCGCTTTTTCACCCGCACCGTAAGGAACACGGCAAGAAGCTGAACGGTTTTGGCTTGAATAGGTCAGGATTGACGGAGCTTCGAAGCCAGGGATAAGACGTTTGTACGAGTTGGTTGACGGGTTAGTAAACGCTGCAACCGCACGTGCGTGGTGGAAAATTCCGCCGACATAGTGAAGAGCCGCTTCTGACAAGTTGCCGTAACCGCCTTCTTTATAGAACGTATTTTTTCCGTCTTTCCAGATTGATTGGTGAACGTGCATACCGTTTCCGTTATCTCCGTAGAGCGGTTTAGGCATGAATGTAACGGTTTTACCGTTAAGGTGTGCTACCATTTTGATAACATATTTCAATTTTTGAACGTTATCAGCCGCTTCAACCAATGTTCCGAAAACAACACCGATTTCACCTTGCGCTTGAGCAACTTCGTGGTGACCGAGAACAACTTCTAGACCGACTTGTTCCAATACCATCATCATTTCTGCACGCAAGTCAACCATCGTATCGATCGGAGCTACCGGGAAATATCCCCCTTTAGTTCCTGGACGGTGACCTGTGTTGTAACCTTCATGGAATGATTTGCTTCCGTTCCATTCGCCCTCTTCAGAATCTACTTCATAGTATGAGCAGTTGATTTCATCACGGATTTTGACATCGTCAAATACGAAGAATTCATTTTCAGGTCCGAAATAGGCAACATCGCCGACACCGGCTTGGTTAAGATGCTCAAGGGCTTTTTTAGCGATAGAACGAGGACATTTTTCGTACGCTTGTCCTTTGTAGATATCATAAACGTCACAAAATACGATAACGGTCGGATCAGCAGTGAACGGATCCATGAATGCAGTCGGAGCATCAGGTTTCAAAAGCATATCCGAACGGTTGATCGGCTGCCATGCATCGATTGATGAACCGTCGAACGGAAGACCGTTTTCAAAATGTCCTGCATTTACCGCGCTCATGCGGTATGTTACGTGATGCCATGTCCCTTTCATATCGGTGAAACGAAAATCTACGAACTGAACATCGTTCTCTTTACAAAAACTGAAAAACTCGTCGACACTGTTTACGAATTTACCCATGCAAATCTCCTGAAAATTTTAAAGTTGGAACAGTATAGCAAAATCTGCCAAAAAGTGGAGGTATTGGCTTGATTAAAATTTAATCATTTTTCGATCGCGCCCTAAATAAACGGCACATTCCGTATAGCCGGCAGAGCGTGCAAACGCCTCGGCCTCCACAGTATACAATCCGACTTGATCGCTGCGGTGCGCATCCGAACTAAACGTAATCGGGATTTGGAATTCGGCGATTTCTTCGAGTAACAACGGAGAAGGGTATGCTTCCGCAATCGGTTTTCGATATCCCGAAACATTGATTTCAATCGTCATATTTGCTTTTTTAACCGCTTTTAGCGCATCTTTTGCCAACAAACGGATATCCTTCGTCGGAAGGTATTTAAAGACTTTTAATAAATCAAGATGACCGACGATATCAAATTTTCCGCTCTCTGCCATCGCTTCGACCAATCCGAAATAACGGCGATAGACATCATCGATATCCATCCCCGCATATCGTCCTATAAACTCGGGATTGTCAAATCCCCAATCATCTATAAAATGTACGCTTCCGATCAGATAATCGCACGGTCTATGCAAAATCAGATCATCCATATAACCGGGGAGATAATCGACTTCATATCCCAAAAGGACGGTAATCTGTTTATGATATTGTTGCGAAGCTTCCCGTATCCATGATTCGTACAAGTCTATCTGATCGAATCGCATCCGATACGAAGGGTCATAATGCATCGGTGCATGATCGGCAAAACCGAAAAACTCAGTCCCGCACGCGATAGCGGCTTCTACGTATTCGTTTACGCTGCCCGTTGCGTGATTACACAAAAGGGTGTGATTATGAAGATCAACTTTCATCTTTTATCCATTGAAACTAAAGATTTACATGCTATTATAGTGCAATTTAATCATTGAGGTATCCGTAAATGACGCAAGAAGAATTAGATGCATTGATGAGCGGCGACATCGATATAGATGAAGCGTACGAAGAAAGCGAACCTTCGGCACCGCAACCAGAGGAAGAAGAACCCGCTGCAGACGAACCTTATCATGAAACCAATCCGGACAAATACCGCGTCTCGGCAATGAACAGCTGGCCGCCACCGCCTCCGACAGACGACAATAAAATGGTACATCAGCTCGATGACGTTACCAAAGAGAGCGAACAAAAAGCGTCTGAAATTTTCGACCTGATCGAAGGGATCAGCAACGACCTCGGCAAAGGGGAAAAAGAGATCAAACCGATCCAATCGGCGATAGAAAGCAATATCGAATTGTTTACGACATTGTGTGAAAAATTCCCTCACGTCGATACGTTTAAAGCGCAGCTGGACAAAAACGTTGCGGCCAAAGAAAATCTGGACGGTATTTTGGAAATACTTCAAAACGGCGGAGATACGATTATGAATATCATGGATATCATGCAATACCAAGATATCCATCGTCAAAAAATCGAACGGGTTATCAATGTTATGCGCGCCCTTTCGACTTACATGAACCATCTGTTCGCCGGAAAAATCGATGATTCCAAACGGGTCTCTTCCGCAGTACACATTCATGGTGATACGACGACCGAGGATGTCGTCAGCAGTGACGATATCGAAGCGCTTCTCGCCTCTTTCGGACAAAAATGAATTCAGAGGAGGTTAGCCTCCTCTAACTCGACGCTATTAACCGTAAACTTTCATCCAAATTACCTACTTTTTAAGATAAAATTTCGCTAAATTACTGAAACGAGACCACTCTTTGAATAAAGTCGAACTTCTCTCTCCGGCCGGAAATCTGGAAAAACTTAAAATTGCTATCGATTACGGCGCGGATGCCGTATACGGCGGGGTAAGCCACTTTTCGCTCCGTATCCGTTCGGGCAAAGAATTCGATATGGAGAGTTTTAAAGAGGGGATCGACTACGCCCATGCACGCGGTCGGAAAGTCTATGTCACCATCAACGGCTTCCCTTTTAACTCACAACTGAAACTTCTCAAAGAACATATTGCCGCGATGGCGGCTCTCGGACCGGATGCCTTTATCGTCGCGACTCCCGGCGTCCTGAAACTCGCCCACCAAATCGCTCCGGATATGCCTTTGCACCTCTCGACCCAGGCCAACGTCATGAACGTTCTGGATGCCCAAGTCTATTATGATATGGGGGCGCGCCGTATCATCGCCGCACGCGAAATTTCGCTCAAAGATCTGAAACAGATCAAGGAAGAGCTTCCCGATTTGGAGATCGAAGTGTTCGTCCACGGTTCAATGTGTTTTGCCTATAGCGGACGCTGTCTGATCTCGACTCTGCAAAGCGGACGGGTTCCAAACCGCGGAAGCTGTGCTAACGACTGCCGTTTTCCGTATGAAATGTATGCTGCAAATCCCGAGACGGGAACCCTTTTCAAGCTCGTCGAAGACGAAGGGATCGGAACCTATATTATGAATTCCAAAGACCTCAATCTCGCAAGCCATATCAAAGAGATTCTGGATGCCGGATGCATCGATTCGCTCAAAATCGAAGGGCGTACCAAAGCTCCATATTATGCTGCCGTCACTGCAAAAGTCTACCGCCGTGCTATCGATGACTATTATGCCGGAATCTTCAACGAAGAAGTCTATCAACGCGAATTGAATACGATGCAAAACCGCGGTTTTACCGATGCCTATCTGATCAACCGCCCTTTCGAAAAACACGATACCCAAAATCTCGACATATCCATGATGATGGGGACACATCAGGTTAGCGGCATGGTTGACGGATCCGGAGAGTATTTCGAATGCAAATACAAAACGTTCCCGGGCGATGCCATGGAGATTCTTACGCCCGATGAATCGATGTTAAGTGAAATAGATAACGAAATCGGGACAATCCGATATATCGACGGACAATGGAGTATCTCATTCAAGAAACTTCTTGCCGAAAACGGAAAAATATGGGATCAAATCCACAGCGGCAACCTCAACCGCTTCACCCTCCCCGTAAAATTACCGCCGTTCACCTTTTTTCGTATCCCGGCGACGGAAGATATGGGAACGGTCACCAAATGTTAAACTTAATCAACAAGGAGTAATTGAATGAAATTCGTATCTATTATCATGGGGAGCAAAAGCGATTTCGATGTCATGAAGTCGTGTTCGGAGACTTTGGAAGCGTTCGGTGTTCAATACGAACTGATTATTTCATCCGCTCACCGCAGCCCGGAACGGACCAAAGATTATGTCAAAGAGGCCGAAGCCAAAGGGGCTCAGGTATTTATCGCCGCTGCGGGTATGGCAGCTCATTTGGCGGGGGTTTTGGCATCTAAAACCATTAAACCGATCATCGGTGTCCCGATGAGTGCATCGGCTCTCAGCGGTATCGATGCCCTTCTCTCCACGGTCCAAATGCCGGCGGGAATGCCGGTAGCAACCGTAGCGATCGGTAAAGCGGGAGCAATCAATTCCGCTTATCTGGCGATGCAGATTCTAGCATTGGAAAATGAAGAGCTGCGAATGAAACTCCAAGAAGACCGCATTGCAAAAGCAAAAAAAGTCGAAATGGACTCATTGGAAATCGAAACGATTCTATAAGAAATATACCGCTTAAACTGCCCTAAATACCAAGTTCTCTTCCATGGAGAACTTCGGTACTTCACATCATTCGCCATCATTCCATTTTAATTAGGTACACGTTTTGCTATAATCGTCTAAATAAAGTAAGGTGGTAAAGATGCAAGGACACTGGATGAGTATCGACGATTATGCCCAAATGACTAATTTGGACCGTGAAGCGGTCGAAGCTCTAATCGTCCGCGGAAAACTCACGACAACAGTCGAAGACGGAGAGGTGTTCATCGATCCCGGTCAGGGAATGGCGGGAATCGTCCCTGTCAGTCTCCATGAACTCAGCGCTTCGGAAGCAGATGTGACGATAGGTGCAAACTTCGTTGAAAAAACGATCGGCACGATTATCAACCTCCACGAAAAAGTGCTCGTCGCCAAAGAAGAGACAATCGAGTCGATCAAAAATGAAAATCTGTTTCTCAAAGAAGCCCTTGCCTCTCTTCAGGAACTCTACGATGAAGATCGCAATACCATTGCAACCTTAACCGAACAACTCCGTCTTTCGCAACAGGAAGTGGAGTTCATGCGCCGTAAATACAAACTGATGTGGGGTAAAGTGATCGACGATCATGCCGCATTATGAATATTAAACCCGAATGTATCGGCTGCATAGCCGCCCAAAGCCGGCGCGTGTGCGAAGCAATCCAAGCCGATCAGGCTTTGAGCGACCAAATTACCCAGTATGTCGATACCGCCCTTCAGAATGCGGACTTTACCCTTTCTCCCCCCGTTCTTGCCGCTCCGTTGTATGAACAGATGGCTAGATTTGCAGAAAAACATGATCTCTATGATGAACAAAAACTGTATACGTCACAGCAGGCTTCCGCCTATATCCCTTTTTTGGAAGAGACTATTTCACAGAGTGAATATCCGTTTCATACCCTTCTTAAAAGCGCTGTCGTCGGAAATGTCATCGATTTGGCTGCCGAAGTGAGTTTCGATCTGCACGATGCCATTCAATCGGTTTTTCAGACCGATTTTGCCCAAGACGACAGCGAAAAACTGCAAGAGGCGATGGCTACGGCTAAAACTCTGGTATACATCGGTGATAATGCGGGAGAACATATTTTTGACGCATTGACAATTCGTCATCTCAAGCAGCTTTATCCCGAAACGGCCATTTATTATATGGTCCGCGGCAATCCTATCATCAATGATGTGACGCTCAAAGAGGCCTACGAAGCCAAAATAGACGAACTCTGTACGGTCATAGACAGCGGTGTACCCACTCCCGGATTCGTCTATGAACTCGCTTCCGAACAGGCCTGTGATCTTTTTGACTCGGCAGATATCGTTTTGGCAAAAGGGATGGGAAATTATGAGTGTATGACGCCGCAAAGACGTGGTAATATCTGTTTTTTACTCAAAGTAAAATGTTCCGTCGTCGCCACATCGCTTGGACGTTCCATCGGCGATATTGTTTGTAGGTTCAGTTAATCGGATCGAGGCTTATCCGGTTTCTCCCCTCCGCCTTAGCGTTGTACAGCGCATTATCTGCCCGTGCGACAACATTTTCGATACGGTCCTCCTCGCGGCACTCCGTAATTCCGATACTGCAGTTGACGGCAATGCCCTGAACAAAATCCGCCGCACTCAATGCGGTTTGAATTTTAAGGGCAAGATTATACGCCCCGGCACTGTTGGTAGAAGGACAGATAATCATAAATTCTTCGCCCCCCCATCGTCCTACCATATCCACTTCCCGTACGTTTTGCCGTAAAATATCGGCCACTTTTCGCAATACTTTATCTCCGACCAAATGCCCGTAAGTATCGTTGATCCGCTTAAAATAGTCCAAATCTACTATCATGATCGAAAATACCCGATGTTCACGCTGATAAAACTGATAGCATGAGAGCAATTTTTCATCCAAACCGATTCTGTTGGTCAATCCCGTCAATGAATCCGTCGTTGCCATTTGTAAAAGTTTTTTATTATATTTGCCCATCTCGAATTGGCGATACAAAAAAATAGCGATAACCACACTGACTAGAACGCCGACTCGATATATCCATGAATAATCAATCCGATCTTCATAGCTGACCGCGATGTAACGGTTGAAAATTTTCTGCCGCTGTGCTATCGAAATACCGTCTATCGCTTTATCTACAATCGACTTAAGCTCCGGATAATCGTTACGGATCATCATCCGAACATCAAATTCAAATTCAGTCGTTCCCGATATTTTCAGATCGAGATAATGATCGGCATTGATCAAATATGCCACAACCGGAAGGATATCGACAACGGCATCCACCCGATTAGCACTAAGGAGTTTTAATCCTTCACGGGTGTTATCGACTCCGACAATCGTGATTTTCGGGTACTGTTTTGCGATCATATCGGCAACGCTATACCCTTCTCCTATCGCTACCCGTTTCCCTTCCAAAGATGACAACCCCGGCAAGAAATCGATGGTTTTATTCGTTACGATAACATTGGGAAACGATGCATACGGTTTGGAGAATATTGCATACGGCTCTTTATCGCTCGATACTGCCGTCCCTAACGTAATATCGACACTTTTTGTCTTAACCGCATTTAAAACTTCACTCCATGTCGTAGAGGGTTGAAACGAGGTATGCATTCCGGTATTCTGGACGATGAGCTGCCAAAAATCGTCTGCAATGCCTTGAAGTCGGTCCCGATCTTCCAAAGCGGAAAAATTAAACGGCGGCCAGTTAAACGTCGATGTGTATCGAATCGTGTTCGTATGTAAAAAAGAGCGCTCGCTTACCGTAAGCGGAACGCTTTGGTTTGCCGAATCTTCGTACAAGAATCCGTCCAGACGTTCATCGCTGTAAGAGAGCCACATAACACGGTAAATATCGGATATTCGCCGGAATTTTTCCAGCGTCATAGCCCCTAGCGGCTGATTACCGCGAAATGCCAACTCTTTTAATACTTCCCCCTCGTACACAAGGCTGCCGTACGATTTGTTTTGTCCGTTGTATTTTTGCTTAATCAGCTTCGCCGTTTCGGGAATATGTTCAAATGCATACTCCCACCCTTTAAGCGTCGCATCGACAAAAGCGCGAACCCGTTTGGGATGGTGCCGAACTTCATATTCTGAGGTGAATAAAATATCGCTGTAAAAATCGAATCCGTATGCTTCGGGATTAATCGCGTTTGTTTCGATCCCTTTTTCTTTCAGTACATAAGGTTCGTTGGAGACATAACACGCCATTACGTCGGTTTTTCCGTTGGCGATATCTTCGGGATTGTAGCTGTGCTGGATAAATTTCAAATCGTCAATTTGAACCCCTTGGGAGTTGAGCATCGCACGGACCGAAATTGTATCCTGATAATCTTCCGTCATCATGATCCGTTTGCCGACTAAATCATGCGGGGTTTTAATATCAGCCGATTTTAATGAGAGGAGAATAAAAGGAGAACTTTGAAAAATGGCCGCTAAAGCTACGACATCTTTCCCTTTCATACGATCTACCAACAGTGAAGAGCGCCCGATTCCGTATTGGGTACGCCCCGCCATCACCTCATCGACGGCAAGCTTTTTCGGATCGAATTTTTTAATCGTGACATCAAGCCCGGCATCTTTGTAAAAACCCTTCTCTTTTGCGACGTAATACCCCGCAAACTGAAATTGATCCGCCCATTGTAGCTGCACCGATACTCTTTCGGGCTGCAGTTGCGCATGGGCCAAAGTGATGAAACAATACAAAAGGGCCAAATAACGGTATATCATATCACTTCCGGTATTATTTACCATTATATTATGATGGATTGCTTTAAAAACCGCTTGGGATGGCACGTTTTTGGTATAATGGCAAAACTTTTTTTGACGGGACCGCTATGATTACGTTTGGTGATATGCTTTTAAAACTTCAACAATTTTGGAATGACCAAGGGTGTGCAATCGTTCAGCCCTACGATATCGCCGCCGGTGCGGGAACCTTTCACCCTGCCACCTTTTTACGTTCGCTCGATTCTAAACCGTGGTCTGTTGCCTATGTCGCTCCAAGCCGCCGCCCGACGGATGGACGCTACGGTGAAAATCCGAACCGTTTGGGAAGCTACTACCAGTTTCAGGTATTGATTAAACCCTCTCCTGAAAATATTCAAGAGCTCTATCTTAAAAGTCTGGAGTATCTGGGACTTAACCTCAAAGAACACGATATCCGTTTTGTGGAAGACAACTGGGAATCGCCGACTCTCGGGGCATGGGGGCTTGGCTGGGAAGTATGGCTTAACGGAATGGAAGTAACCCAATTCACCTATTTTCAGCAGGTCGGAGGGGTCAGCTGCGATCCGGTAGCCGTCGAAATCACTTACGGAACCGAACGCCTTGCTATGTACCTTCAGGGGGTCGATACCGTTTTTGATATCGTCTGGAGTGAAAATACCTTCGGTAAAACCCTCTATCGGGACATCCATAAAGAGGGCGAAATCGAGTTTTCCAAATACAATTTCGAAATTGCCGATACCGCAATGCTCTTCGCCGAATTCGAATCCAAAGCCTCAGAGTGCAAACGGTGTCTCGATGCCGAGCTTCCTCTTCCGGCATACGATCTGTGTATGATGGCATCCCATACGTTTAACACCCTTGATGCGCGTAAAGCGATCTCGGTCACCGAACGTGCCAACTATATCCTCAAAATCCGTGAACTCGCCAAAGGGTGCGCGGAACTTTACAAATCTCAGGAAGAGGCACGCAATCTCCGCGTTAAAGCCTGATCGTGACACTTCGGTGTCATATAAATCTCCCCGTTTTTAATTTCCGCTAAAATCTCCTCATGCAAACACTCATCGGCCAAATCGAACGAATCATTTATGAAAACAACGGCTTTTTCATCGCGGCACTCAAAAGCGGCGAAAAGATCAGTGCCCACTATTACGAAAGCAATGTCGAGCATCTCAAAGATGCAGCCGTTACCCTGAAAGGTGCATGGGAGGTCCATACCCAATACGGCCGTACGTTTAAAGCCGAGTCCCTTTTGGTCAATCAAAACGAACTTTTTTTCTTTTTGAACCGCGTCGTCAAAGGATTCACCAAAAAACTCACCGCCGAGCTGATAGAAAAATACGGTACCGAAGGGCTGATCGATATCCTCGATAACGATATCGAAAAACTGATGCAGATCAAGGGAATGAGTGCCAAACGCCTCTCCAAACTCTCTGCCGGATGGAAACAGTTTCGTTCCATGCGGCTGCTAGGAGAGTTTCTTGCCCCCTACGGCGTCACCCCATCCCTGCTGCGGCTGATAGCAGGGGCGATGAAAGAGCTCTCCAATCCGATCGAAACGATTAAAAACAACCCTTATGTTTTGATGCGCATTCATGGAATCGGATTTAAAAAATCCGATGAAATTGCTTTGAGGATGGGAATCCGAAGCGATGACGACCGCCGTATCCAAGCCGCGATGGAGTACACTCTCGGCGAATACTGCGATCAGGAAGGCAACAGCTGTATCGATCGTTCTGCACTCTTCGCAAAACTCGATCAACTGCTCGAATTCGGAGATCATGAACGTTATGATGATGCACTCGATGACCGCCTCAAAGAGGGGAGTATCACGATGCTTCCCGGCGGAAAACTCTCGCCGACCCGTATTTACGAAGCGGAAACCCTCCTCATCAGCGAGTTCAAACGGCGCGGAACAACGCTGCACGATCCGCTGAGCGATGATCTCGAAGGGTTTTTACAACAACACACCCTTCAACTGGGAGAGCAGCAACTCGAGGCCCTCAAACGGATCAACGAAGGGACGGGACTTTTATTTCTGGTCGGCTATGCCGGAACCGGGAAAAGCACCACCGCCAAAGCGCTGCTTGATCTGCTGGCTCTGCGCCACGAACCCGCCCTGATTATGACCTGTGCACTCAGCGGAATCGCATCGCAGAGAATCCGTGAACGCAGCGGATACCAAAGTTCGACGATCCAAAGCCTGCTGGTCCGTTTCGAAGCTCACGACACCATGCCCTATAAAGTCCTCCTCATCGATGAAGCCTCGATGATCAATTCCGCCCTTTTTGCCCGCCTCATCGCCAAAATCGAACGCGACGCTACCGTAATCATCGTCGGAGACGATGCCCAGCTCCCCCCTATCGGTGCGGGCAATCCGCTCAGCGATGCTATCGCTTTGCAATTAGCACCGACCGTCATGCTGACGCAAATTTACCGCCAGAGCCCTGATCAGGCGATCACTCTGATCGCCAACGATATCCGTCAGGGATTAATCCCTCCGTATCGCGAAAAATACGAGGATTTTACTTTTTTTCCGGTCGATATTCCCAACCGCCATGCCCTGAAAAATTCCCTCTCCGCCCGGGAATTTGAAGAAGTAACCCAGACCCTCAGCCACAACATTCTGGCAAAAATTGCCGAAATCACCCTCGAACATCTCCCCGCATCACGGGAAAAACTTCAAGCCAAAGCGATTCGCGAATATCTTAACGCCTTTCAAATCATCTCGCCGATGCGGGGAAATTCACTGGGAGTCGATAACCTCAATCTCCTCCTTCAGGGCTATTTCAATCCCAACCCCAAAAAAAAGATCAAAACTTTCAAAGGGGAACTGCGTTTGATGGACAAAGTCGTCCATATCAAAAACGACAACCTCCTCTCTTTTACCCCCGAAGAGTTCAAAGAGAATCTCGAACCCAGCGAGCGACGAATTTTCAACGGGATGTGCGGGCTGATTTTCAGAATCGACGAAGAAGAAGATCTCTGTTTTGTCTACTATCCCAACGAAGAGCTGATCGTCCAATACCGTTTTGAGGGGATCAGCGATTTTCTGAGCCTCTCGTATGCCCTGAGCGTTCATAAAGTTCAGGGGATGGAATACGATACCGTCGTAACCGTCATGAGTTTTTCCCACCTTATAATGCTCAACACCAAGCTGCTCTATACCGCACTTACCCGTGCGAAAGGACACTGTATCCTGATCGGTGAAAGCGGGGCGTTTGAAGCGGCGTGCCGACGGCTGGAACACTCCAAACGCTCTACCGTTATGCAGGAGCTCAAATTAGCCAAAGGATAAAATTTTTCCTTTAGCTAATTGTGCTACAATTTTCATTCCTATCCAAATACTAAGGATTTACACTATGAAAGCATTAATGATTTCAGCGATGATCGCGACGACCGTTATGGGCGCCTCACTGATCGACGAAGCAAAAACTGCAGGGCTCAAACCGATTCCGTCGAACAAAAAAGCGCTCGAAAAGCTCACGTCTAACCCAGCCAATCCTACCACGGCGGCAAAAGTGGAACTGGGGAAAATGCTCTATTTTGAACCGCGTCTCTCCAAAAGCGGACTTATCAGCTGTAATACCTGTCATAACCTCGCGACCGGCGGCGTTGACGGAATGGGTGCGGCAATCGGACATAAATGGACGGCCAATCCGCACGGATTGAGCTCACCGACCGTTTACAATGCCGTATTCTACAGCCAACAATTCTGGGACGGACGCAGTCCTCATCTCGAAGATCAGGCCCAAGGACCGATGCAAGCGGCACCGGAGATGGCTTCACCGAAAGAGTTGGTCACCAATGTCGTCAATTCAATGCCGGAATACGTCTCTTTGTTCAAAAAAGCGTACGGAAAAGATGTGAAGATCACGTTTGAAAAAATCGCCGATACCATCGCCGTATTCGAACGTACCCTCGTAACTCCGTCACGCTATGACGATTTCCTCAACGGAAATAAAAAAGCGTTAAGCACGGCAGAGCAAAAAGGGCTTAAAACTTTTATCGACAAAGGGTGTGCGACATGCCACAACGATATTGCCCTCGGAGGAACGATGCAGGCTTTCGGCGTCGTAGCGCCGTATAAATATATGAATATCGGCGACTTCAAAGGAGATGCCAACGGACTGGTCCGCGTTCCGACATTGCGCAACGTTACCGAAACCGCACCGTATTTCCATAACGGACAAATCGCTACCTTGCCTGAAGCGATCAAAGAGATGGGCCGCATCCAACTCGGTGTCGATTTGAGCGATGAAGAGACGGCATCGATCCAAACCTTCCTCAAATCACTCGAAGGTAAAAAACCGACCATCGTCTATCCGATGCTTCCCGCATCCAATCCGACTACCCCTAAAGTAGACGTCAATTAAAACCGTCCCCGCACTCGCGGGGTTATCGGCATTCAATCCCCTCAAACTTTTTTTGATATTCACCGCAATCGCTTTTGGGTATTTGCAAAATCTGCGGATGCTTTTGAGGATCAAGCCACCCCAATAGTGTATTCAAAGCATCTTCGTCCATCGCAGTGCATCCGGACGTAGGACGGTGATCGGAATGGTTCAAGTGAATAAAAATGCACGATCCGCGCCCTTTTGTCTTTGAAGCGTTGTAATTTATAACGATGCCGTTACGATACAATCCATCCTCACGCCGCATTTTTTCATAGCTTGCGGGGAGTCTATTTTCTTCCGATATCGTGATCGTGTTGTAACGGGTATCGTTGACATCGTCCACGCAGATCAGTTTTTCGTCGGCGCGGTAGTAAGGCATGGCAGAATTAGAAGATACGTCGTATCCGAATGTCGCCGAGATATCAAACAAACCGGCAGGAGAGCGTCCGTCCCCCTCATTTTTAAGCGGCTCTTTTATGAGAGCATATCCCAATCCGCTGCGTCCCAATGTGACGGGGATACTCTCTCCCGTTTTGATCCAGCGCTTGTTATATTCATACCGTTGCATCGACGCGACCGTCGCGTTTAGCTCATCCGATAAAACAACCATCATCTGCTGCGAACCTTCTGCATACGCAAAAGAAGAGGAGATAACAATAAGTGAAAAGAATTTAAACATATAGACGTTCTTAGTTTGTTTTAAAGTTAGGTAGTATAGCATATTGAAAATTCGCGGTTAGAGGCACACATGACAATTACGGTTCGCAAAGCTTCCGAGACGGATATTGACATCGTTGCCCAAGCCTTGCTTGAGGGATCTCGTGCAGGCAAGAAAATCGGTTTATTTGATTTGGTGTTCAATATTTCCGATACGGAACTCTTATTGGGGCATCTTAAACGGCTCGCTACCACTTCGACAAAAAGCTATTGCCATTTTTCCAACTTTTTTATCGCGATGGTCGGAACCGAAAAAGCCGGAGTCATCTGCGGATACGAGCCGCGTATAGCCACCCATGAAATCTTTACGAAGGCGCTCGAAGAGATCGGATTCGATGAAAGCTATCACGAACGGATCGCCGCGTATCTGTTGTGCGAAGGGGAGACGGACAATAAAACCTTCGTTCTCGATTTTTTAATGGTACAACCTGAGTTCAAAACGTTTGATGTCTATAAAGAACTGATCGGCAAAAGCATGCTCACTGCCCGCCTCAAAGGGTACCGTAAAGTCCAGACTCCGGTAGAGATCGGTTCGGCCGAAATTGAAATGATCTACAAAAAACTCGGCTTTACCGTCATCGACGAGAAACGGAGCGAATACTACAAAGAACAATTCGACCGCCCCGGGATTTTACGCCTTCAGATGATCTTGTAAGGGGTCTGCCATCGAATACGGTATTCTCGGGCTCATTCCTCCCGCTGTCGCTATCTTTCTCGCTTTTTACAGCCGTTCAGTCTTCATCGCTCTCGCTGCCGCAGTGGTGGTAGGAGAGATCATCATTTCCGGATTCAATCCTCTCAACACCGTTTCGCTTACGTTTGAGCGTTTCATCCATTTATTACAAGAAGGCTGGGTTTTAAAAACCCTCGCATTTGCAATCATGGTGGGGTCGGTCATGGCATTGATCGAACGCAGCGGAGGGGTCGGCGGACTGGTCCATGAACTCAGTATCCGCCGCTCATGGGTTCAGAGCAAACGGAGCGCATTGATCCCGAGCTTTATCGCTGGGATCATCATATTTATCGAATCCTCCATCACATCGCTTGTAGCGGGGGCGATCGGCAAACCTTTCTGTGACCGCTACGGCATCAGTCGTGCCAAGCTCGCCTTCGTATGCGATTCGACTTCCGCACCGATGTGTTCTCTGCTCCCGATCAACGGATGGGGTGCCCTTTTGCTCGGCCTTATCGGCGGACAGATCACGGCCGGGCTGATATCGGGGCAGGAGGGACGATGGCTTCTTGAAGCGGTTGTATTTAATTTTTATGCTTATATAGCTTTGATCGTCACCTTTGCCGTCATCTGGTTCGGTATCGATATCGGTCCGATGCGCCGCACTCTCCCTAATCCTCCTACGGAAGAGATAGTAGACGGCAGCCCCTCTTCGGTATTTTTGTTCATTTGGCCGGTTGTCTGGATGATTGCGGGGGTAATCGGCTTTATGCTTATCACCGGCGGCGGCAATCTGCTGGAGGGTTCGGGTTCCACCTCTATATTCTATGCCCTGCTTCTTACTCTGGTTTTGACATGGATCTATTATCGTTCGATGGGTGTCATGACGAGCCGGGAATTTTTTACAACCGTATTCGCAGGGGCCAAATCTCTTACGCCGATTGCTATGATTTTGTTGTTTGCTTTTGCGATCGGCGGAGTGAGTTCGGATATGAAAGTGGGGCACTATCTAGCCTCTTTTATCGGCGATTATCTCCCGAGTGCTTATATTGCCGGAGCGATTTTCGTCTTTGCCGCCGTTATTGCGTTTGCGACAGGGACCAGTTGGGGGACATTTAGCATTATGCTCCCCATCGCCGTCCCCTTGGCCGTCGGGCTCGATGCTCCGGTCGCGTTATGTATGGGAGCCGTTATATCAGGGGGTGTTTTCGGCGATCACTGTTCCCCGATTTCCGATACGACCATCATCTCTTCGATGGCAAGCGGATGTGAAGTGGGCGAACACGTGCGGACCCAGCTCCCCTATGCACTGATCTCCGCTCTCATTGCCTTGCTTTTATTCATTATTGCCGGAGTCGCCCTGTCATGAAAAAATCAAAACTTCTTTTCCTCGAAGACGATCCCAATCTTTCCGAAAGTGTCAGTGAATATCTCGAAGAGCAAGGATACGAAGTCGTATGCGTCTATGACGCCTCATCGGCTGAAGACATCCTCTTTGAACAGAAATTCGATCTGCTGCTTTTGGATGTCAATGTTCCTGGAGGAGACGGCTTTTCTCTCCTCAAATCAAGCCGCAAAGAAGGAAACTCCACCCCCGCTATTTTCATCACTTCCCGCAATGCGATGAACGACGTCGAAGAGGGATTTCTCAGCGGAGGGGATGACTACATCCGCAAACCCTACGAGCTCAAAGAGTTGCTGCTGCGGATACAAACGATTCTCAAACGCAATTTTTACCACAACCCTTCCGAAACCTTGTCCCTGAGCGATTCGATCGCCTACGACATCGATAATCAGGTACTCACGGTCGATGGGAAAGAGCAACCGTTGCAGCTTAAAGAGCATAAGCTTCTAAAACTCTTTATCCAGCATAAAAACGAGCTCCTCTCCCATGAAGTGATTATGGAACATCTATGGGATTACGATGAAACACCGAGCGACGGTTCGCTTCGCACCTACATCAAAACTCTGCGCAAACTTTTAGGAAAGGATCGCATTGTCAGCCACAAACGCCTCGGGTATCAATTTCGCTAAATACCGGACCCTGCGAAACTTTTTAGCCCTCTATGGGGTGATGAGCATCCTTATTCTCTCCCTTATGGCGATGCTCTATTACGAATCGATGAAAGCCCAAATGCTCTCGTCACATCGTCTGGCGATGCAGCTGGAGAGCGAATCGTATGTTCCCCGGCTGAAAAAATGGCTCGAAAGCGGTCACGACCTCACTGCGTTTCCCAAAGAC
>NZ_CALDDG010000043.1 GCF_937936435.1 uncultured Sulfuricurvum sp.
GACTGGAGTTCAGACGTGTGCTCTTCCGATCTCTCGTGGGCGGCATTGGGGGCTCTGTCGCGCAGGTCGCGACGGCGGGCATCGTAGAAATCGCTCACGAGTTTTGGATTGCGCTCGAACCCCTCGACCGAGCACACTTCCATCACATCATACTCTTCCCATAGTCCGTCCGCATCGCGAAAGGTGCGGATTCCGCTTTCGGCGCTGATCCCTGCACCGCTAAGAATGAGAACTTTTTTCATGAAAGTTCATCTTTGTAATCTTCGTATTTTGTCAATGCAAACACTTTTATCTCGTCATCCATGATTTTATAAATAATTGTATACCCTTTAAAAATCAAATCACGGATATTGTCATCGTTGTAATGGATTGAGCGGCGGCATCGGTAGGGAAAATCGCTCAAGTTTTGACATTCATGTAAAATCTCTCTGCGAAAAGAGTGTGCCGCACTTTTTTTATCCTCGGCAATTTTTTCCAAAACTAGCTGAAGTTTGGCGATAAAAGAGGGAAAAAGTCTAACGTTCATACGAATCGATGATCCGTTCGAGATAGGCATCTACTTCTTCTATCGAATAGCTCCGTGGGCTATCGATACTCTCATGCGATTTTTGAAGATACTCTTTTTCGCTCATCATATTCCAATGACGATAATCGCGAAGCTGTTCGTATTCGAGTGCGCTGAGGACTACCGCTTCGGGTTTATTGTTTCGCAGTACGCAAATTTTATCCACTTCATGGTTTGCGAGTTTGGAGAGGACGGCTCCGAAGTTTTTCGCGACATCGGTTGAACTCATCATTTCGTTGGATTTATAGGCCACCATTGTAATCTCCCGTGTAATCTTACGGAATATTATACAGGTTTTTTAGAAAGTTTCAAAATTGCGGTCATCTACCTCTAAATAAAGTAGCCTGTCCCCTATTTCCTATATTTAAACTTCTATCATATCAGCAATTTGATATCCTAAATTTGTAACTTCAAAAATTTCACCTTTATATCCTCTATCAATGATTAGTCCACTATTAACAAGCTCAACTAATGCTGCCTCCCATTTGGCAACCTCTCGACGTTCATGAGACATTATGAAGTTTTTGCCATTAGTTTGAATATCTGTTCCACCCAGATGTCTCAGATGAATAATATTCCCATGATTGTCTAAACTTGCTTCTTTTAACAAAATACGTGCTTCTGAACTAAGTGATGGTAATTGTGTTTTAGACTCTATAATTTCATCAATTGCTTCAATATTTACTTCTCTAAATAAAGGATGTTCATTCAATTTTAGTTGTAAATGACGATAGAATTTTTCTTTAAAATCTGTATGACTGTCGTATTCTTCATAGAGTCCCCGACTTTGACAAGATGTTTTAAACTCTTTTAACTTTATTACTTGATTAATATCAACAGTATCCATTACCACAGGTTGACTTGAGAAATATAACATAACCGGCTTGCCTGATTCGATATGTTTTTCAATTTCCTCTACACTTCCACTATCATAATTATTAGTCGGAGTTCCTATACGAGTCCAAAAAACTCCTACAAGAAAATCACATTTATCTAATATTTGATTATTTATGATTTGTTGAGGACTACTGCCCATTTCTGGTGATGAGTGAGATTCCCACCCAATAGGAAGAAGCACTATATTTCTTGAAGCTGAATGCACTACATTCCATTCATATATTACATCACGAATAATTGAACGCTCTGAAGCAACATCTCCAGGAGATGCAATCATGACATTAAATACTTTTGCTTTATAGCTCATCTAAAGACCTTTCATTGAAATACTTGAAATAGTAATTACTATTTATTCTTATTTTTCGCCAATTCTAAACAGATTATCGGACCCTTAGAATATCTGAATATCAAATCTATCTATCAAAATTAAACAAAATGACATATTTTTAAAGATTTTACTATGAAAGTTGAAAGTTTACAAGAGAAAAGCGGATGGGTTCCCAATCAAGTTGGGAATGACGAAGACTTAAAGACGGACGACTTTCGCCCCAAATCCCCCCATATGAGCGGGAGCATCGGCAAAACTCTTAACACTCGGATGAGCTTTGAGAAACTCTTTGACAGCGTAGGCCAGTTTCCCCGTCCCGATCCCGTGATAGATTAGCACCTCATCAAACCCCTGTAAAAGTGCATCGGAGAGGAATTTATCCATCCGTTCGCATGCTTCCTCTCCGCGTAATCCGTGCAGGTCGAGTTTAAGACCGCTCTTTTGCTCCACCTGCGAGGTGACGGTGACTTTCGGCTTTTTCGGAAGATTTCCGCTCGGTTTGAGATCACGCAGTTTGACCCGCAGCCGCATCCCCTCCACCTCGATCATCACATCTTTCGCCCCGACACTGACCACCGTTCCGCGCTGGGTGCGGTATTTGACCGTCTGCCCTACTTCGTATTTGATCGGTTCGGGTTCGGCGATCTTGATCGGTTCGGGTTTCGGCAGTTTCGCCTGTGCCTTGTTGAGCTGACGGTGGATCGCCGCCATATCGTGACCCCGTGCCGCCTCTTTGGCTTCGCGGATCGCTTCATCATACCCCGCACGGAGTTTTGCTTTTTCCTTATCGAGTTCATGACGTAACTCTTCACGCGCCTCTTTGAGCGCCGCTTCCTGCACTTTGAGCGCTTCGAGACGCTCATCCACCTCGCGGTTTTTCCGCTTCAATTCACGCTCCAGCTCGCTGCCCCGCTCGATGAGGACACTCAGTTTCTCGTGATTTTCGCCATAAAGCGCTTTGGCGCGGGTGATGATGGCGGGATTGATCCCGTAGCGTGACGCCGTCTCGAACGCGTAGCTCTTTCCGATCACCCCCTGCAAAAACTCATAGGTCGGGACGCGGCGCTCTTCGTCGTACAGTGCCGCCATCAGCTCCACATCGTCGCGATCCGCCATCAATGCGGCGAGCCGTTTGTGGTGGGTGGTGACGATGATCTTCTGACCGCGTTTGATCAGCTCATCGAGGACGATGGCAAAGAGTGCCGCCGCTTCGTCGCTATCGGTTCCCAGTTCGATCTCATCGACCCCGACAAGGGCGCTTTTGTGCTCGAAAAGATGGCTGAACTGCACCATCCGCCCCGCAAAGGTAGAGATGTCGTTGCTGACACTTTGGGGATCGTCGATAACCGCCTCAATCCGCTTGAAACTCCCGATGCGCGATTTGCTGGCGTTGATCTTCATCGGGATGAGATATTTCGCCATCAGGCTCGCCGAGAGGAGCGATTTGAGGAGCATCGTTTTACCCCCCGCATTGACCCCCGTAATCATCAGGAGGTTGGAGCGAAAATCGACGCTGATCGGTTTAGGTTTGTGGATAGCGGGATGGGAGAACTCTTCGAGGACGACATCGGCGTTGTTTTGGGGTTTAAGGATCGCAAAATCATGCGCACGGGCAAACAGCACCCGCGCCTGATAATGATCGTAGCGGTCAAACTCACGGTCGATGAATCCGATAAAAGGGACTAAACCTGAGAGTTTGGAAGAGAACTTTTTGGCATAATCGTACAAGCGGGCGTCACGATCTTGTAAAATCGTACGCAACTGCTCTTTGGAACGCAATACCGCATCGGGAGCTACGTAGAAAAATCCCGCTCCCGTCCGTCCGACGACGGAGCCTTTGAGGACATGGTTGAATCCGCCGCGCACGAGCAAACACTCTTCGTCGTTAATGTAGTGGATTTGGGTGTCGACGAGATAGGGGGTGAGTTTTTGGGTGTGAAAAAGCCGTTTAATCGAGTCGCTGATCTCTGTTTTGATCGCTTTGACCCGCTGAGCGATTTTATAGAGCTCTTCGTCGCGCGATTCGATGAAGTTTCCCTCATGGTCGAAATACTCATCGATCTCGCCGAACGGTTCGGGAATGATGATCGTCTCCATCCATTCCCCGATAATCCCGCTGTAGTTGTTGTTACGCATCAGTCTGAAATAGCGAACGACCTTCAACAGTTCGTGGATATCCTCGAAGCGCAAAACACCCTGTTTTTTGAGATGGTTGATGATCGTCTCAAATGCCACACTCTTCGCAGGGGCTTTGAACTCCAATGCATCAAGTGCTTGAATATAGCGAAAATGACGTTCCTGATCCCCCGGAATCGCAATGCTTTGGGAGCGGGAAAAAAAGTGCTCGAGCGAAGAAATATGGGTGAGGAGATCGAGTTTGCCGAAGAGTTCGGCGAGATTAGAAGAAAGCGGACTCATCGACACTCACGGGCATTAAAAATTTGCTGATAATGGGGTGTTCCTTTGTTTCCGACAAAACTCTGAGTCCCTTCACTGTAGGTAAATTCACTGGCGTTGACCTCGACGTCGCCGCATAGAATCGTTTTGCCCTGCCGGTAGTTCAGCTCGATTTGCGTAATCTGTGCTCGTTCGCGGTTACTGCTGATATTGTAGGCGATCGCGCCCGATACCGCCAGTGCGACGAGGAGGCTGATAAACCCTTTTTGACGGCCGCTCAGTTCTGTGAAATAATGCATCAGCGCAAAGATGAGTGCGACGATACCAAACCACAGAAAGTAGGCCATTTACTTCGTCCCTCGTAGCTGATAGGTCAAATCCCCCGCCCCGAATCCGATGATCAGATCGCGATCGTAGGTTTTGAGGACTTTATCCTCTTTGATCGACTGAATCGTATCGCCTTCTCGGCTGATCTTGTCGCACATCGTCAGATTATAGCGTCCGAAACGCCCTTCAAAATCGATTTCTCTCGGTTCTTCGCTCGCCGCCCATACCGGAAGAATGACCAGTTCCGAACACCCCTCGAAACACTCGACAAACGCGTCAAGATTATCAATCGTACGGGAATACTTATGCGGTTGCCAGATCGCGATGATACGGTCAAACCCTTTGAGCGAGGCGTAGGTTTTGAGCGATTCCATCGTCGCCTTGACTTCAGTCGGATGATGGGCATAGTCGTCGATGATGACGCGATCCGAACCTTTGAAAATCACGTCGAAACGTTTTTTGATTCCTCTGAAATGGAGAAGATTCGCGCGAATCGCCGCGACGCTCATCGTCTGAACGGCCGCCAATATCGCCAACGACGCATCCATCGCGATATGCTCGCCGAATCCCCATACCTCGAACTCTCCGAGGTGTTTCAGGGTAAACCGCGTATAGGGCTCGTCATCGAGCAGAATATAGTGGATATTACTGATATCTTCGCTGGGAAACAGTCGAATTGCATCGCATTCCAGCGTCGCCATAAACGGGTCTTCCGCATTGATGACCCGTACCGGTGCCATCTCGACAAATCGGCGGTAGGCATTATGAAACTCGTCGATGTTGTAGTTGTAATACTCCATATGTTCCGGTTCGGCATTGGTGACGATGGAGCAATACGGGTTGGAGTTAAGAAAGCTTCCGTCACTTTCATCGGCTTCGAACAGCATAACATCGGTACTTCCGTCATAACGGACATTTGAGCCGAATCCTTTGGATTCCGCCCCGATGATCGCACTTCCGCTCATAATGGAAGCCAAGATTGCCGTTGTCGTGCTCTTGCCGTGCGCGCCGCAGACGGCATACACTTTTTTCTCTTGCAAAATACGCAGCAGGGCATCGCGGCGGTGAAGTACCTCGATCCCTCTGCGATGGGCTTCGACAATCTCCGAATTGGTCGGTTTGATAATCGCCGAATGGATGACCAGTTCGCACCCTTCGGGGATATTCGCCGCATCGTGCCCGATATGAACCGTAATCCCGCGATCGATCAAACGCTGCGTAATGTGGGTCGCTTTCATGTCCGATCCACTCACTTCGTGGCCGCTGAAGCGCATATATTTTGCCAATCCCGATATTCCGATACCGCCAATCCCGATGAAGTGGATTTTCATTGTCCTATGTCCTTTTTAAAGATACTGATATAAAATTTCCCGCCTGCCTGAGTCGCGTTCATGTCGACGTATTCATCGATAAAATCATCAAACGAAATCTGTGCATCGCACGCCGCCCGGTGTATTTTAGCTGCCTCGGCAAAACTCTCATCATTCGTGATGCCGCCGAGAACTTCGAATAATGCGCTGGCATCGTTGATCGCACCGGCACTGTAATGCTCGATCGCATACTCGTACAAGGCCCGAACCGTCGCGAAATCCTGAACTTCCTGCATATCGAGTTTCTCCAAATTCTCCAGCGCGTTTGTCAAACGCTCCAATGCCAAATCGAGAATATTGGCATAAAAGGCCATCAGCGTATCTTCGTCAAACGTCTCGTGTGCCTGCGCTTCGAGGACATATAGCGATGCAATATCCCCTTCGCTTTGAGCCTTGTATATCTTCTCTTTGAGTTCTTCGGTCATTGCAATGCCTCCTTTAGGCGATTAAGTGCTTGAATCGTGCGCACCGTCTCTTCGACCAAAGCGATGCGGATATAGCCGATTCCCGGATTTTCGCCTCGCCCATCGCCGCGTGCCAAAAATTCTCCCGGCAACACTTTGACGTTATAGTCGCGGTACAGACGGCGGGTAAATTCCAGCGCATCTCCTACTCGGAGCCAAACGTAAAACGTCGCATCGGAGGTTTCGATCCCCAGAATCTCCTGCGCCGCTTTAAAGTTTTCGGCATAGACCGCTCTGGCATTCTCTACGTGCACCTCATCTGCCCATGCCATTGCCGCCGCAGCTTGCAGCGGAAGCGGGGATGCACATCCGATATAGGTGCGGTATTGGGCGTACCCTTTTAGAATTTCAGCATCTCCGGCGATGAACCCGCTGCGCAGCCCCGGTGCGGAAGATCGCTTGGAGATCGAGTTGATCACAAGGACATTTTTGAACGAGCTGTTGCCGACATAGAGTGAGGCTTCGAGGAGCGAAGGAACTTTTTGCGCCGTATAAATCTCACTGTAACATTCGTCATTGATAAGGCAAAAATCGTATTTAAGCGCCAATTTCACCCATTCGCCCAACTCTTCGAGAGTGAGTACCGATGCCGTCGGATTGTTCGGGAAATTCAAAATGACCAGATCGCATTCGGCAAGCTCGGCTTCATTGATGATCGGTTTGAAGCCGTTTTGCTCAGTCAAATTCAAATGAATGACTTTTGCGCGTGACGCAATCGCAGAGCCCTCGTAAATCTGATAGAACGGATTCGTATATGCCATAATAGGCTCTTTTTTATCGAACAGATAGTATTGAGGGAAATTGAAAAGCACTTCCCGCGTCCCGAAGCTGCTAATCAGTTCGTTCGGCTGAAGTTTCACCCCGAAACGGCGTTCTACGAATCCGCGCATCGAATCGTTCAGATACGTTTCACCCGCTGTTTTCGGATAGCGGCGCAGCTCTTCAGAATGCTTCGAGAGCGATTTTTGGATAAATGCGGGAGTCTCGAACTGCGGTTCCCCGATCGTCAATGCGATGGGCGAATATGCGGGGTTGGGAGTGATCCCCTCTAAAAGCTGAGTCAGTTTTTCAAATGGGTACGGTTCAAAATGCAAAGGACGGTCTTTGTAATGGAATTAATTACGTATATTATAGCGTGATGGGGCTGTATTTTATTTTATCTCTATCGGCACTTTCAATGTATCGAAATAACGTGCGGCTCGCAGTCCAAAGCGTAATCCTAGATATACGACCACTCCAATAATCAAAACTTTTGAAAAGAAAAATATACTAAATAGAAAAAATGTTTTACCGACTGGAAAAGCCAACACAGGCAATATCGCCCCTATGGTTATTAAACGGGCCATAAAAAATATATTTTCTTTCTTCCAATATCCTATTATCAAAGCAAATGGGAATAAAGCCACCATTGCTCCAACAAGAAAATCAAGACTTTCAAAACTCAATAAGACTGCAAGCTTTGAATAATAAGTTGAAGCATTCATCATTAGTTGTTTTTCTATAGTATGAAAATTCACTAGCATTGCATACATTGTAATAAGTACAAATCCAAGTCCCATAGACATTACGATCAGAGTAAGCTGAAAATGCCATGATAGTTGCTGAGAGTCATCTTTAACTGTTTCACCCTCCATCTCTGAAAACCATTCATTGGATGGTTTCATAAACATCATAAATGCGGATAGTACAAATGCTCCAACTCCGACTAAAGCATATAAATATTTAAAACTAAATCGCCAATGATACTCAGGCGAAATCATCCATATCCCAATTAGCCATATGAGCAACGGTAAAAACAACAAAAAATAAAAGAATAGTAAATTTCTACCCCACTTTTTTCTTTGCCAAATCGCAAAGAGTGAAATCAATATTATTGCAGTACCAATAAACGAAATAGGTGTCATTAAACCTTTAGACAAATTATAAATATTACCTATTACAGTAAGAACAACAAGTATTCCTACCGACCATTCGATCGTCCACGGCCTTTTAATTTCTGCAATAACATCCATATTTTATTTTCTCGTTATATTTTGGTTTTTTATACCAAATATTATAGCAGATCAATATTTTACACTCTCTTTCTTCGCCGGTATCATCCGATCTTCCGTTCCGTCCACCATGTGCTCAAAATCTTTGATAGTGTGTTTGCTAACCACCATATAACGCCCCTCTGCCATTACATTAGCGTTCGAAGCGGCATGATGCCGATCAATCGTAAACGCCATTTCATACCCCGCATTTTTAGCATCTACCAGTAGAGCATCATCGTAAATACCGAATACCCATGCGAGATATTTGATCGGATGACCCATTTTCTCTTCGAGTTTTTTCTTCGCTCCTCCGAGCTGTTTATCGACGAACTTGGCATACTCATCCGGAGAAAGTTTTTTCTTCTCATGGTTAAAATTCGGATGCCAGTAGGTATGGGATTCAACATGAAACAGTTTCGTTGCTTCCAGCTCACGCAGCTGATCCCATGTCATCGCGTATTTGGCATTCGAGATCGCACTGGGATAAATAAAAAGCGTTACCGGAATGTTATATTTTTTAACGATCGGCGCCATATCGCTGTAAACGCTTTTATGTCCGTCATCGACCGTAATAACGACCGATTTTGCGGGAATCGATTTAACTATTCCCTGTAGATAGCGTACAGCGGTATCCAGAGGGATCACTGTATAACCGTTTGTTTTAAGCCACTCCATCTGTTGCGCAAACACAGAAGTTTTAATCGTCATCGAATCGCTCACTTCGGCCCCGAAACGGTGATACGCCAAAATCGGGATTTTCCGCTCTTGCGGGAGAGCGAACAGAGGAGAAAGCATAAAGAGCATAATCCATAACAAACGGATGAACATATCGGTTATTCCTGTCAAAAAAAATTTCGTGGGGATTATAGCGGAAACCTTAACCTGTAAGAGAAATAAATTATTTACATTGTTAATAAATAACTCTTGACTTCTTCAGAGTGTTCGATTAGAATTCGACCAATTAGTTGTATATGCAACTAAATTGTTTTTTTTCGAATCCGTATGAGGAGCCTTTTATGAACCGTTGCGAATGCCCGAACGAAGAATCGTTGGGATGTCTTGCCAACCATGCCGCTTTTGCGGCACGCACTTTTCTGACACGCCAGCTTGCATTAAACGGAATCGATATGACCATTGAACAGTTTAAAGTAATGGTGGTCTTGTGGCAAGAAAAACGTGCTACACAACAATCGATCGCCGATTTCGTCGGCAAAGACAAAACCAGTGTTACCCGCCTGATTGCCGGTTTGGAAAAACGCTCTTTGATAGAACGTGCAACCGACTGTCAGGACAAACGGTGCAACCTCGTCACCCTTACCCCGCAAGGGGTTGCGTTGGAAAAGCCGACAATGGAAGTAGTGTTCCAAGCGAACCAGTCGCTTCGCCAAAATTTCGATTCCGAAGAGCTCGCAACGACCCTTCGTGTACTCAAACAAATGTGTCTCATCCTCAATTACCCGACAAACTTACCAAAGGAATCTGTATGAACCGTCTCACCACCCTCACCCTCTCATCCGCATTGATTCTGGCACTTGCCGGTTGTGAACGCCCGAAAGCGGCAGGAATGGAGAAACCGCCTCAAGGACCGGTACCCGTATCGACAACAGAAGTCAAATCCGGCAATTTCCCGGCTATTCTCGAAGCGACAGGACAAACGCAAGCGTTCAATACCGTTCAGGTCTATGCACGTGTCTCTGGATATTTGCAAAAACGCGCTTACAGCGAAGGCTCATTTGTGACCAAAGGTCAAACCCTCTACACCATCGATCCTTCCGACTTTAAAAACTCTTTGGAAAGCGCCAAAGCCGCGTATGAACTGGCAGCAGCAAACCATACGAACGCTCTGGCTGTTTTAAATCGCACCAAACCTCTCGCAGATGCCAATGCCGCCAGTAAACAAGACCTCGATACGGCAACCGCGAACGAGCGTAATACCGCAGCGGCGCTGATGGGAGCAAAAGCATCCCTGGAGCAGGCTAAACTCAACCTCAGCTATACGACGGTGCAAGCGCCTGTCAGCGGATTTGTCGATAAAACCAAAGTCGATGACGGTACCTATGTCGCTGCCGGAGCCAACGGACTGCTGACTACCGTCTATCAGACCGATCCGATGTACGTTAACTTCACCTTTAGCGAAAACGACCGTATTGCACGCCAAAATGCTATCGCCAGCGGTAAACTGATCGCGCCGAAAGACGGGAAATACGAAGTTGAATTGACTTTGGGAGACGGTTCGACACTAACACGCAAAGGGCAAATCAACTTTATCGCACCGTTTGTCGATTCCACCACCGGCACGATCACTTACCGTGCCATTATCGACAATGCCGATCATAAACTGCTTCCGGGACAATACGTCCGCGTAAGAGTTAAAGGGATGGAGTGGAACAATGCCCTCTACATCCCGCAAAAAACACTGCTGACAGGAGAGCAAGGCAAATTTGTCTACACCGTCGAAGCCAACAATACCGTAACACCCAAACCGGTGGTTCCGGGAGAATGGATCGGTGAAAACGTAGTGATCAACGGCGGAATCAGCGTCGGTGAGAAAATCGTAGCGGATAATTTAGTGAAACTCAAACCGGGTGCCGAAATCATCCCCGCAGAAAAAAAATAAGACAGGTCTATCATGTTTAGCAAATTTTTTATAAGTCGGCCCGTATTATCGATCGTAATCGCGCTGATCATCATGTTACTCGGGTTTTCGGCGATCAAAAGCCTTCCGATATCGCAGTTGCCGAACATCACCCCTCCGACGGTTGTAGTTACGGCCCAGTATCCGGGTGCGGATGCACAAACCATCGCCAATACGATTCTAACCCCTTTGGAATCGCAAATTGCAGGTGCGGACGGACTCATGTATATGAGTTCCAAAGCGGCGGCTCTACCGGGGAGTGCCACTATTACGTGTACGTTCAATATCGGGGTCAACCAGGATATGGCGGCCGTCGACGTCCAAAATCGTATCAATTCCGTTTTGGCACTGTTACCGCAAACGACACGGGATCTGGGGGTAACGGTACAGAAAAAAACCTCCGACATCTTGCTGATTGTTGCGGTTACTTCGCCGGACGGAAGCTACGATGCGACCGGAATCAGTAACTATATTTCCTCCAATCTCTTAGATGAGATCAAAAAGATTCCGGGTGCCGGACGGAGCCAGATTTTCGGGCAACGCGACTATGCGATGCGCGTTTGGCTGAACCCCGACAAAATGACCTCTTTGGGTGTCACGACAACCGATATTGCCGCAGCGATCAAAGATCAAAATATTCAAGTCGCTCCGGGACGTTTGGGACAGGCTCCGACCGAGGGTGAGCAGATGTGGACGATGCAGCTCACCAGCAAAGGACGTTTTTCTACCGTTAAAGAGTTCCAAAATATCATTATCCGCTCCAATCCGGACGGCTCGACGCTCCGTCTGAAAGATGTTGCCAAAGTGGAACTCGGTGCGCAAAATTACGAATTCTTCGGACGGGTTAACGGTAAACCGGCAGCGATGATCGGGATTTTTGCCGATGTTAACGCCAATGCGCTCGACACTTCCGCGGCAGTTGCCGAAAAAATGGAAAAACTTTCGCATAAATTTCCGAAAGGGATTGAATACAGTATCCCTTACGATACAACCGATTTCGTCAAAATTTCCATCGAAGAGGTTGTTTTTACCCTTCTTGCTTCTATCGTTTTAGTTAGCTTGGTAATCTACCTCTTTTTGCAAAGCAGCCGTGCGGCGATGATCCCTATCATGTCGATTCCAATCTCGCTGACAGGAGCTTTTATCGGAATGTATCTGCTAGGGTACTCGATTAACACCCTCACCCTGTTCGGATTGGTGCTTGCCATCGGAATCGTCGTCGACGATGCCATCGTCGTAATCGAAAACATGGAAAGGATACTTCAAACGGAGAAACTTCCGCCGAGAGAAGCCGCCGTCAAGGCGATGATGCAGATATCCGGTCCCGTCGTCGCTATCGTTCTTGTCATGTGTGCCGTCTTTATTCCGGCTACTTTCATGGGGGGAATGACAGGACAGCTGTATAAACAGTTTGCCGCTACGATTGCAATTTCCGTAGTATTCTCAGGATTTATGGCATTGACGTTCGCTCCCGCTATCGGAGCGATGATTCTCAAACACCATGAAAATGAGCCGGCTGCCTTCTTCCGCTGGTTCAATCGCGCGTTTGGCCGCATGACGGAAAACTATGTTCGCCGTTCCGGCTTCATGATCCGAAAAGCAGCAATATTCGGGATCATTTACCTCACTACCTATGGATTTATCGCCTATTTCCATAAAACCCTTCCGAGTGCGTTCTTGCCGATGGAGGATCAGGGGTATTTCATTACGAGTATCAATCTTCCGGAGGGCTCGTCGAGCAACCGGACACTCGAAGTGGTCAAAAAAGTCGAAAAAATCCTGAAAGAGCAACCCGGAGTCTACAAATATACGGCAATCACCGGACTTAACATCCTCACTTTCTCGCAAGAACCGAACTCGGCGGTCGTATTCACCCGTCTGACGGGCTGGGATGAACGGGGCAAAGATCTCGCGGTTTTCAAAATTCTCGATATGCTCGGACCGAAACTCGGAAGCATCTCCGATGCTAAAGTATTCGCTATGCCGCCTCCGCCGATTCGCGGAATGGGCCCTTCGGATATGTTCAGCATCCGATTGCTACAGCCCGGAGACAACGATTACACCAAATTGGCCGATGCGACCAATAACTTTCTGAACGAGCTTCGTACCGAGCCGAGTATCAAAAATCCGTTTAGTACGATGAACGTCAATACACCGACTCTGTTTGTCGACGTCGACCGTGAAAAAGCCAAAACATTGGGTCTTTCAATCGCTGAAGTGTTTCAAACCTTACAGGCGACAATCGGTTATATGAATATTAACCAATTCGATAAAAACGGAAAAACCTACTGGGTACAGATGCAGTCCGACGCTCCGTATCGTGCGACACCGGAAGACATCGGTCGTGCATGGGTACGTTCCAGCAGCGGAAAACTGATTCCGCTTTCCAGTGTCGTCAGTGTTAAAATGTCCAGTGCTCCCGCAATTATCGAGCACTTTAACGGTGTTTTGAGTATGACGGTTATGGGCTCACCCGCCCCTGGATTCAGCTCCGGAGAGATTATCAAAACCTTGGAAACTAAAGGGGACAGCGTCCTTCCCAACACGGTAACCTATGACTGGGAAGGGCTTTATTTGCAAGAAAAGCAGGTCGGTTCAAAAGCATTCATTATTATTGCGTTTGCATTGATTATGGTGTATCTGATCCTTGCGGCGTTGTATGAGCGCTGGACCTTGCCGATTTCGATTATGCTCGCCGTCCCGTACGGTATAATGGGGGCCTATGCAGTCGTCTGGTTCATTCCGTTTTTGAACAATAACGTTTTCTTCCAGATCGGTTTGTTGACCCTAATAGCCCTTTCGGCAAAAAATGCGATCCTCGTCGTCGAGTTTGCCGAGGAGCAGCGCCATATGGGTAAAAGCATCTACGACTCGGCTATGGAAGCCGCACGCCTTCGTTACCGTCCGATGATGATGACGTCGTTCGCATTCCTAGCCGGGATGCTTCCGTTGATTTTCAGCAGCGGAGCCGGCTCTGCGGGACGTTTCTCGATCGGTATCGCAATGTTCGGAGGAATGATGGCCGCAACCTTTATCGAACGGTATTTCATTCCGTTCCTCTATTACTGGGTTTCGACCTTTAAAGAAAAAATTGCCCCTGACAAAGGAGAGAGCCATGACTAAATATACCCTCAGCCTGACAGTCGCTTCGGCCCTTTATTTCAGCGGATGCGCCATCGGCCCTGATTATAGCCGACCAGAAGTCGCAGTACCGCAACAGTTTCTTAATAGCGACGCTAATACGTCGGTACAAAAAACACTCGATTTACAATGGTGGAAGCAGTTCAACGATGAACGCTTGAGCGCTTCCGTCGAAACGGCGCTAAACGCCAACTATGACTTGCAAATCTCACAAGCATCCGTCGATGCCTTATTAGGACAGTTTGATCAGGCAAAATCATACCTCTATCCCCAAATCGATGCATCCGGTTCACTAACCCGCAAAGGCACTTACAATGCAGCATCCGGGGGGAGAAATCTCTATAACGGAGTCACCTCCACCTATGCCGGATCACTTTCTTTGGCCAGCTACGAAATCGACCTCTTCGGAAAAGTACGCCGTGCCAACGAAGCGGCCAGAGCCGCACTGCTCTCTTCGGAGTATGCTAAAGAGAGTGTAAAACTCTCTATCGTATCCAATGTTGCCGCTTCGTACGTCAAACTTTCGTCATTGAGCAGCCAAATCAAACTGGCCAATGAAAATGTCACGGTCACCTCTGAAATTTTGCGTATAACCGAGCTTAAATACAAACACGGCGTTATTGCCGAAACCGAATACCTGCAGGCACAATCCGAATATGAAAAAGCGCAAGCTACTTACTCGCAGCTTGAAGCATCAAAAATTGCCGAAGAGGCCACATTTAACCTCCTCTTGGGGCGAAACCCTGCCAGAGTCGAGACAA
>NZ_CALDDG010000044.1 GCF_937936435.1 uncultured Sulfuricurvum sp.
TCGGATGCGGCCCCGGTACCCTCGCTATCCCCCTTGCAAAACAGGTTAAAGAGGTGATTGCCATCGATTTCTCCGCCCAAATGCTCGCCGAGCTCGAAGCCTATGCCGCACGTGAAGGGGTTACCAACATCAAAACCTACCACATCGGATGGGAAGACGACTGGAGCATTCTTCCGCCCGTCGATATCGCCGTCGCATCACGCAGCGTCGAGGTCAAAGACATCGATACGGCTCTATCGAAAATGTCCACCCACGCCCGAAAAGCGTGCTATGTTACCTATAAAGCGGGGGGAAGCTTCGTTGATATGGACATCCTCGATTTTATCGGCAAAAAAATTATCGGCAAACCCGATTTTTGGTATATCCCGGTTTTGCTCTACCAGTACGGCTATCTTCCCCGCATCGACTACATTGCGACGCAGCGCGGCAGTCTGCGCTATACGAACGAAGAGGAGTTCGTCGAATCGCTGATATGGAGTCTGGGGGGTCTGGACGAAACACAGATCGCCAAAGCCAGAGAATACTATCAACTTTTCATTCTCTCCAGAGAACGCAATCCGAAACCTTTTACCTGGGCATTCATCGGATGGGAGACGGTTAAATGATCACCCTCAGCGATAACGAACTCGAATCTCTTCTACTCGAAGACGTCCCATACGGCGATCTCACCACCCGATCGCTCGGAATCGACGAACAGCGTGCCCGTATCACCTTCGCCACCCGGGAGCGTCCCCTCGTCGCTTCATGTACCGAAGAGGCGGTTCGACTCTGCGGGCTTTACGGTCTGGAGATCGACGGTTATGTCAAATCCGGTACCCTCGTCCCTCCCAAAAGCGTTTTTCTGGAAGCCCGCGGCGATGCCGGAAATATCCATCGTATCTGGAAAAGTGTCCAAAATCTCCTCGATTACGCAGGAGGAATCGCTACCTATACCCGCGAAGCCGTTTTGCTGGCACATTCGATCAATCCCGATATCGTCGTTGCTACTACCCGTAAAACGACGCCGTTCACCAAAAAAATCGCGATCAAAGCGGTCGAATCGGGCGGAGGGGTTGCCCACCGTTTAGGGCTCTCCGAATCGATCCTCATTTTCGAATACCACCGCATCTTTTTCCCAAGCGATGAAGCGTTTCACGAGGCACTTGCCAAAATCAAAAAATCCAATCCCGAGAAAAAAATCGTGATGGAAGCCGAAACAATCGATCAGGCGGTTTTATTCGCATCGATGGGGGCGGATATTCTCCAGCTCGAAAAACTTCCCCTCTCCAAACTTTCCGATGCCGTACAGCGTTTGCGAAACGATTTCCCGCATCTGATTCTCATAGCAACCGGAGGAATCAGCGCTAAAAATATCGCAGAATATGCCGGAACGGGCGTCGATATGATCGTCACATCCTCACCGTATAATGCCAATCCCGCCGATATCAAAGTTACCATCGAGCCGCTATGAATACCTTACAAGCCACAATCAGCGGTATCGCCTCATCAGGACACATCTCTTCGATTCGGGTCTCTGTCGGTCCGGACGAATTTTATCTTCTGCTGGCCGAGCATACGGACGATTTGATGTTCAATCACTCCGTTACCTTGGCCTTTAAAGAGACCGAGGTGATTTTGGCAAAAGGGGTAGTCGCTTCGAGCGCCAATGTCCAAAATGCTTCGGTCAAAATGATCGAAAAAGGGGATATCCTCTCCCAGATCACCCTAGCCTATCACGATACGGTTATTAAAGCATTGATTCCGACCCTTACGTTTGAAGCCCTCGATATCCGCGAAGGCGATGACGTACGCTGGATCGTCCAACCGAGTGAAATTTCCCTCTTACGGAGCAGCCATGGAATCTGAATTCATAAGTACGATGGCTTTGACCTTTAAACTCGCCGCCATCACGACAGCGATCCTTCTCGTCATTGCCATTCCGCTTGCATCGTTCATTGTCTTCAGCCGTGTGCGGTTTAAAAGCATAATCGAAACCATCGTCTCGATGCCTCTGGTACTTCCGCCGTCCGTACTGGGGTTTTATCTTCTCATTACGTTTAGCCCCTCTTCTACCGTCGGGACATTTCTTACCGAACACGGTATCCGTCTGGCTTTCAGTTTTGAAGGTCTCGTTGTCGGCTCCGTCCTCTTCAGTCTCCCGTTTATGGTTCATCCGATCCAATCGGCTCTGGCACAGGTTCCCCGCTCTATTTTCGAAGCCGCCTATACTCTGGGAAAATCCAAATTCCAAACGATGACGCGGGTAATCCTCCCCTCCATTCGGCACGGACTCATTTCGGGTATCGTTCTGGCATTTGCCCATACGGTCGGAGAGTTCGGAGTGATTTTGATGATCGGAGGAAATATCCCCGGAGAGACACGGGTCGCATCGATCGCCATCTATGACGAAGTCGAATCGCTCAACTACGCTTTGGCACACCAATACGCGCTGACACTGTTTGCAGTCACCTTTGCAATCCTCCTTCTCGTCTATACCCTCAATAAAAAATCGCTCGGGGAGATTCGATGATATCCATAAACGTAACCAAACATCTCGATACCGCCGAAGGCTCTGTTGAAGCCCATTTCGAGCTCGAAATCGGCGACAGCGAATTTCTCACCCTCTTCGGCCCTTCCGGTGCCGGGAAAACGACCTTATTACGGATGATCGCAGGATTGGAAACCCCTGATAGCGGAGCTATCGAAGTCGACGGCGAAGTATGGTTTGACACTACCCGCCGTATCAATCTCACTCCCCAAAAACGGAGCATCGGCTTCGTGTTCCAAGACTACGCACTTTTCCCTACTATGTCCGTTCGGGAGAATCTCCTCTTTGCCGCAGAAAACGATGAACAGCGCCGCGGTGTCGATGAACTGATTGAACTGATCGAGCTTACCGCACTCTCCGATCGGCTCCCATCCAGCCTCTCGGGAGGGCAAAAACAGCGGGTCGCATTAGGGCGCTCGCTCGTACGCCGTCCTAAAATTTTGCTGCTGGATGAACCGCTTTCGGCGCTTGATCCTTCCATGCGTCAAAAACTTCAGGACGAACTCGCCCAGATTCATAAACGGTTTAAAATTACCACTCTGCTGGTGAGTCACGATATCGCCGAAACGGTTAAACTCTCCGATCGTATGGCATCGGTCAAATCGGGGAAAATCGTGACACTCTCTCCACCATTGGAGTATTTCAGCGAAAAGACCCTGAGCGGAAAACTGCAGCTTATCGGAGAGGTCTTGAAAATAGAAGAGGATTTTCCGGTCTCTATCGTGACCTTGTTAGTGGGTTCGTCCGTCGTCAGAACCGTCATCAGTACGGAAGAAGCGGCAGAACTTGCCATCGGTGCTCAGGCGATCATCTCGTCAAAAGCCTTCAACCCGATCGTCATGCCGATCCGATAATACGGACGGCTGACTAACTGCATCGATCCAGCAATGTAAAATCGGCCAGATCGGTCCAAATCGATCCATAGGGATACCGTTCGACCGGAGCTTTGGAAGTACGGCGATTGATCATCCAGACCGACAGCGGCTCGATCCAATTCCAAAACTCTTCGATACATTCGGAGGGCATTGACATATCTTTGATCACTTTTTTATACGTCGCAAGCCAAATATCCCTCGCCTGCTCATCTACCGTCATTTGAAAATAACGCATTCGCAAAGCGGGATATCCGATAAGCGGCGGAGAGAATCTGCCGCGAGAAAGCATCTCTACAAAAAAGTCGGCGGTTTTTGTCGTAGCAAACTCGAATGCCTCCTCTTCGGAGGGCAACAAATCGCCGGCTTCGCTCAAACGGAGCAGGTTATGGTGGTAACGGACCATTTTACGTATCTTATCCGAACCCCATAACATAAAAAGGCGATGCGACGGAAGCGGAACTTCCGGATAGCGATTGCCGCGATAACTGAGCGAATGTCCCTCTTCGATAGAAGAAGCCTCGTGTGTTTGCATGATCTGAGTCATTGTGCCCCCTTTCAAAACTATCGTTATATCTAAAATGATATAATGAACTACAGAAGAAATTTCTTAAAGAAAAAACTTAACAAGAAAAGATTTAAGGATAAAAATCGGAGGATTCCGGAGAGAGCCCCGGAACGACGAATTATTTAGCGAGAATAATAAAATTAGCTTTGATCAATGCATAAACTTTATCGCCGACGCTGAAGCCCAAATCTTCAACTGCATCTTCGGTAATCACCGCGGTCAGAGTTTGATCTCCCATAGCCAGCTTAAGTTCGCCGTTGACAATACCGTTTTTCACTTCGAGAACTTTGGTTTCGATGACGTTACGAGTGCTGATTTTACCCGGGTTCTCTTTTGAAACCATGACAAAAGGAGCTTTGATGATCGCATAGATGCTTTCACCGATACTGAGTTGCATATCGTCGACCGAATCATTAGTAATGACGGCTTTTAAAACGGTTCCGCCGCCGATATTCAAAACGATTTCGCTGTTGATTTGACCTTTTTTGATCTCGGAGATCGTACCTTTAAGCTCGTTGCGTGCGCTGGTTTTCATGACAAATCCTTTTAAGAATAATATGGAGTTTGTCTGCGGTTGTGAAAGTATCCTCCACATCAACTTAAAAGTATTCTTGTTGTTATTTTGATACAACGTAGGCTAAGATTTATTTTATAATCTATTCGGTTTCTCTATCGGTGCTATAATCCTTCTACATAAATTGCCCTGAACCGGAGAAATTGCGCCCGATGCAATCGAACACCTCTACACTGCCCAAAATTCTTCTCCTTGAAGACGATGAAACCCTCTCGGAAATCCTGCAGGAGTTCCTCGAAGAAAAAGGGTATGAGGTCATTGCGGTATATGATGGTCACGAAGCCGTCGATCGGGCTTATTCTGATGCTTTCGATCTGTTCTTGTTCGACATCAAGGTCCCGTTTCAAAACGGCTTTGACGTCCTTTCTCAATTACGCCTCGAAGGGGAAGAGTCTCCCGCCGTATTTATCAGTTCGCTCGGAAGTATCGAAGACCTTTCGCGGGCATACGATGCCGGGTGCGACGATTTTTTACGTAAACCCTTTGAACTCCAAGAACTCGAAATACGGATCAAAGCCCTTCTTAAACGTCGTTTCTATCACAAATCGGATGAAAAAATCCGTCTATGCGAAGGGATTTATTTCCATTTGCAGCGTAACCGTCTGTACCGGAACGACGAAGAGATTCCCCTTTCGCGCAAAGAGGCTAAAATTCTCAAAACGCTCTTAGCCCACCCGGGTGAAATCGTCTCAAATGAGCAATTGTTCGCGGCAGCCTGGGATTATGACGACGAAACCCGTGAAGAGAGCCTGCGTACCCATATTAAAAACCTCCGTAAGATATTAGGAAAAGAGACCATTACCAACATCCGAGCCCAGGGGTATTTTCTTGCTCAAAGCTGAACGTGCTTCGCTGATCCAGTTCGTCTTACTGTTCGTCATTTTAAACACCCTTTTTTTATTGACCCTCTCCGTGCTGTATTATTACTACCAAAAAAATATCTACTACGAATTACGGCAAAATTCGATGCTTTTTTATGCCGGTAAAGTGTACGACAACATCTATTCCGCCGAGTCGGTCGAGGAGATGCGCCGTCATGTCATCAAAGACCCCCGTTTTGAAATCGCTTTTTTAGACAAACACAAAAGAGTTCTATTCGCCTCTTCTACAGGATTCGACGTACCGATCCGAGAGGGAATTTTCGAATTTAAAGACCATTTATATCAAATGGAATCGATTGAAATGAAATCGCTCCACACCGTACGCTACATTGCCATACGGGCCGATTCGATCGAACCCGAACTTGCCAAAACACGCGAAGCTATTTATATCGTTCTTATTTTCTCAACTTTGTTCATGACGCTGATGATCTACACCCTCTCGAAGCTTTTTCTCCGCCCTTTGCGTGTCTACATCGGCAAATTGGACCGTTTTATCCGTGATACGACGCATGAGCTTAATACTCCCCTCTCCATCATCAGTATGAGCCTCGAACGCCTCAGAGAAGAAGAGCTTGCCCCCAAAGCATTGAAACATACCGAACGGATCACGGTAGCGCTTCGAACGATTTCCCATCTCTATAACGACCTTACATTTTTGACGCTGTATCAAAAAACCCGTTCATACACTCATACGATTGATCTTTCCGTCCTTTTGAAAGAACGGATCGACTATTTTCGTCCCCTCGCCGATGCCAAAAAAATCAGTTTCGAGCTCGATATCCATTCCGTAACCATCGATGCCGATACCGAAAAAATGGCCCGTATTATCGATAATCTTCTCTCCAACGCGATCAAATACAATAAACGCTCCGGTACGATCAGTGTCATTCTAAAAGAGAATGCATTGAGTGTAAGCGATACGGGAATCGGTATCCCCGAAGATAAGCTGCACGATATTTTTATCCGCTATTCACGCTTTGATGACGCTAACGGCGGCTTCGGGATCGGTTTGAATATCGTCCGTATAATTGCTGCAGAATACGGATTTGCAATCGACGTAGAGTCTAAAATCGACGTAGGGACGACATTTACTCTAAACCTCACCCCCGCTTCACACTAACTTCACACTCACTCCTTTATACTTTCACCACGTACAGAAATGTACTACGCTCCTTAAAGGATTCGATGAAAGAAAAGGTAATCGCTCTTGTTCATGCGCTCTATATGAACTTGATTTTTTGCTGCCTATGCTGCTGTGCAAGCGGAAACAATACTCCCAAAAGATGACGGAATATCCGCCGTCATCTCCTCCTATTTTATCAATCTCTTGTTGACTCGGTTTCTCTCTCTTCCGAGTCACGCGACCTTTGTTCTCCATCATTATTTACACGCATTAAGACTCTCTATCCTCAGAACTTCACACTAATTTCACACTTCTCACATTAGACTGTCTAAAATTAATACTCAAGAGGATGAATCATGGCCATGCCGAGCGGATCAGAACTATTACTGGTTTTCGGAATAGTAGTTCTTTTATTCGGTTCCAAAAAAATCCCTGAACTGGCCAAAGGTCTGGGACAGGGAATCCGAAATTTTAAAAATGAAATGAAAGAGGGAGAACCGCCGCCGGGTGAAGCCCCAAAAGCCATCGATAAACCGTCGGTTGCAACAGCATCACCTATTCCCGAAAACAGCGTCAAAGCATAACTCTCAGCCTTCAGTACGGGTCGCTCACCTCCGTGATCGGCTCGCTTCCTCTCTTTTAACAGATGTTCCTTCCACCTTCTAATTCCGACATTTTTGTCATCTCGCCTCTTGTCTGAGCGACACGGTCGATTAAATAGGAGTAGTTTTATCCTATTTTATGCAAGAACGCTAAATGCATCTATTTGGCGAATACCTCAAATAGGAGTCCGTTTTGCAGATACGATACCGCACATCCACCCTGCATCTCGAAGATATGCCCTTAGATATCGGCTACGCTTCCGAGAAGGTGACATTGAAAAATCCGGCCGGCGAATTATTTAGCATCGGGGGGCACAACGGGTTTACGCAACTGATCGTGACGGCTCCGTTTATCGATGACGAATTTTTGACGCAGTTGGGAGAGATCAATACGCTCCTGTCGTTAAACGCTCTTGATAGTATCAGTAAATCAGTAGCGGTCGCTACGCCGAAAGACGAAAAAGTCGAGTTGGAAGGGTGGCAATACGGTGTCGATTATGACGAAGCATTCGGGGATTATTACGGTATTCGTCTCGCCAAAGGGGAACTGGGAGGCGAATTTGCCAAAGCCCTTTTCATTATTTCGAAAGACGGCGCACTTTTTTACAACGAAATTCTCGACGACCTGAACAAACCGTTTACTCTCGAGAGAGCGCTGCCTAAAATTGCCGCCGCAATGCAATGCTATACAGGAAAAGGATGCCACTAATGGACACTACGATATTTGAAACGATTAAAAAAGAGATTCGAAACCAAACGACTATCCCCTATTTCGGGTTGGGCGTATTTGAAGGGATCATGACCAAAGAGGGAGAAGCGGTTCCTCACGACAGCGACTCACTGATCTTGGCGATGAACGGCGGCCGTGCGATGGCGCCGCGTCTAATGTACGAATACTCACGTGCCGCAATGCACCTCGAACAACGCCGCGGCGTCGAATATATGACACAGCTGATCAACCATATCTATACCAAACCGTTTGATCCTACGCCGTTGCATAAAGCTATCGTTGATATGATGCCCCGCTATATCATCGATACAAACCGCGACACCAAACTGCAAGAGGTTCTTGCCTATACGCCGCACTGCATGATTATCGGCAAAGCACGGATCATGGGGAACGATTACCGTTATGAAGTATACGAATACGATGTCGAAAACCAAAAATACTTTTTAGTCGAAGAGGAAGTTTTGGAAACCGCGGAGAAAATCCTTTTCAAACCGATGGGAACCCCCTTGCCGAATCCGAGCTTTATTATCAGTGACGCCGACTATGTCGACTGGCTCACCGAAGCGATGGGCGGCTATGCCGTTCCGAAAGTGCTCAAAACCTATCGCAAAACCAAAAAATATCTCTTTTTGGGAACCTCGTTCGACCGCGATACCGACCGTATGGTGGCTAACGAGTTGAGCCTCGATCTCGAAGGCGGCTACGTCATCACGGATAAAGAGCTCGGTAAAAAAGAGAAAAAGTTTATCGACAAGCACAATCTCGAAGTAATCCCGATGTCGCTTCCAGAATTTATTAAAGCATTTGTATAAGGAGTCTGCTATGCCCATGATACCAACCGTCAAAGATATTTCTCCCCGCGGAGAGCGTTATTTCGATCTGTTTTCGAAATTGTTGGGTGACCGTGTCATCGTTATCACCGAGGCTATCGATGATCATATGATGGGGGTTATCGTCTCCCAGCTCCTCTATCTCGAAGCGATGGACCCGGATGAGCCGATCCACATGTACATCAGTTCGCCGGGCGGATCGGTTATGAGCGGATTAGCGATTTTGGATACCATGAATCTGATCAATGCTCCCGTTTATACCTATGCGATGGGTCTTGTCGCCTCTATGGCAGCCGTCTTGTTCACCTGCGGTGAAAAAGGGCACCGCTACATGCTCCCTAATGCCGAAGTGATGATTCATCAACCGCTCGGTGGCTATTCGGGACAAGCGAGCGATATCGAGATTCATACGAAACATATCCTGAACCTCAAACGCCGTTTGTATGTGATCCTGGCCAACGCAACCGGCAAAAGTACCAAAGTGATCGAAAAAGAATCGGACCGTGACAACTACATGGAAGCACCGGAAGCGATCGCATTCGGTCTCGCCGATCAGATTCTTGAAAAATTCACCCAAAAGGATGTGTAATGAGTACCGAAAAAACCTGCTCGTTTTGCGGACGCAAACAAAGCGAAGTCAAAAAAATGTTCTCTTCGGAGACAACCCACATCTGTAATGAATGTATTACAACCTGTTCGGCTATCTTGCAAAAAGAGGTCCGCTACGAACAGCGCTCCGCGATGCAGCAGCAGCTTCCGACACCGGAAAAAATCGTCGAGTATCTGGATAAATACATCATCGGGCAGGAAGATGCGAAAAAAGTCCTTGCCGTAGCACTGTATAACCACTACAAACGGATCGAAAATCCGGTCTACAACAACGTCGAACTCGAAAAAAGTAATATTTTGCTTCTCGGACCGACCGGTAGCGGTAAGACGTTGCTCGCCAAATCGCTCTCCAAAATCATGCAGGTTCCGTTTGCCGTCGCTGATGCGACCGCTCTTACCGAAGCAGGTTACGTCGGTGAAGACGTCGAGAGTATCCTCTCACGCCTCCTCGCTGCGGCAAACTACGATATCGATCTCGCCCAACGTGGTATCGTCTATATCGATGAAATCGATAAAATCGCCCGCAAAGGGGAAAGCTCGACCATGGGTCGCGACGTCTCCGGCGAAGGGGTACAGCAAGGGCTTCTTAAAATCCTGGAAGGGAGCGAAGTCTACGTTCCGGTCAAAGGGAGCCGCAAAAACTCGACAACCGAAACGGTATTGTTTAATACCACGCATGTCCTCTTCGTCTGCGGCGGAGCGTTCGTCGGTCTCGTTCCTGATACCCATACCAAAAAATCGAACAAAGTGGGATTCGGAAAAACCAACACCACGATGGAAGTGAAAGAGAAAAAAATCGATGCAAAAGCGTTGGTTCATTACGGAATCATCCCGGAATTTATCGGACGGATTCCGGTTATCGCTCAACTGCGCGAACTGACCAAAGAGCAAATGGTTAAAATTCTTCAAGAACCGGACAATGCATTGATCAAACAGTTCCAGGCATTGTTCGACATGGACGGAATCGAGCTGAATTTCGAAGACAAAGCTCTCGATGCGGTAGCGCAAAAAGCGATCGACAGAGGTGTCGGAGCGCGGGGATTGCGCGGAATCATCGAAGAAGCGATGTTGCCGTTGCAATTTAGCTGCCCGTCTAAAAAGAATCTCCAAAGTGTTACGATCACCGAATCGGTCATCGAAGACCCTTCAAACGAACCGATCTATACGTTTAAAAATGAGAAAGAGCAAGAATAGCATTCCCGTGCAGGCGGGAATAGCACTTGTTAATTTTTTACAACGATGTAAAGGTTAACAACACCTTTGCGACAACTCTTACCTCGTCCAATAGATAGACCAGATGCTCATACCCGTGATTGAGTGAAACAAAATATTTTTGGTTATCGATAAGTGCAGCTTTTTTAATCCACATACGATCGTTTTTATAGACTAAAAAAATTGCATTACCTTCAAACTCTTTTTGGGATAAATCTGCAACAACTAAAGAATTATTTTGTATCAAAGGTTCCATAGAATGACCTTCAACTTTAACAACAAATAATGATTGCAATTCAAAAGAGCTTTTAATCAACGATGATGAAAAAACCAATTCTTGTTTCTCAAATTGGTCTTTTTTTTGTTCAAAATATTCTAATGTGATAGTATTCATAACTAATAGTAAGTCTTCAATTTATGCTTTTATTGTAACTTCTGCGCTACGAGATCATTGACAACTTGAGGATTTGCTTTTCCTCCGCTCACTTTGAGCACCTGCCCGACAAAAAATCCGAACAGTTTCGTATTACCCGCTTTGTATTTTTCGACATTGTCGGGATTTTTCGACATCACGTCATCGATGATCGGCGCGATTACGGCTGGGTCGCTGATTTGTACCAATCCCTGCGCTTCGACGATTGCGGCAGGATTTTCGCCGCTTAGCACCATCTCTTCGAACACCTGTTTAGCGATTTTGTTGGAGATGATCTCATCATCGATCATTTTGACCAGTTCGGCGATTTGTGCAGGGGTAAATTTCAGCTCATCCGCCTCTTTTTCTTTCAGCTCACGCGCCACTTCGTTGGAGACGATATTCGCCAATGTCACGGGACTGTTATGCACAGAGAGAGCGTCTTCGAAAAATGCGGCGAGTTTCTCATCCCGTGCGAGGGTATTGGCCACTTCGTTCCCCAGTTTCATCATCCCCGTATAGGTATCAAAGCGCGCTTGTTCGGCTTCGCTCATCGGCGCAACTTCGCCGTCGATCTGTACCTTTTTCTCTGTCGTTTTACGCTCAGGCTTCGCTGTGTTTTCGTCAGCATTGACTTTTTTATTCCACGAATCTTTGAGCCCTACGATTTTGTTAAAAACCGGCGTTTCGTCAGTGTAATCGACCGGATCGGCGTAAAAATAGCCCTGACGCTCGAACTGGAAGCGGACATCGGGTTTTTCAGTGATAACAGCAGGCTCGATGAGGGCGTTTTTGATGATTTTCAGGGAATCGGGATTGAGATCTTCCACCCCTTCCGGCGCTTCGTTGGCATAAAGACGATCGTAGAGGCGCACCTCGACCGTTTTGGCACTATGAGCATCTACCCATTGGATCGCACTTTTGACCTTGATACCGCTCGTATCGGAGCCGCTTTTCGAGTCGGGATGGTACGTCGCGATAATCTCGGTGATGTTGCCCTTCGCGTCTTTGATCACCTCTTTGCAGGTGATGATGTAGGCGTGTTTGAGACGCACGCTCTGTTCAGGCGTAAGGCGGTAAAAGCCCGCTGGCGGGTTCTCGCTGAAATCGTCGCGCTCGATGTAGATTTCACGGGAAAACGGCAGTTTGCGGGACCCCTCTTTGGGAACGTCTTCAGGGTAATACGAGGCGTCGAGTTCTTCGCTCCCCTCGTAATTCTCGATCGTCACTTTGAGCGGATCGAGGACACACATGACCCGCGGTACTTTGGTATTCAGATCATCACGGATACAAAATTCGAGCTGTGCGACGTCGACCATCGAGTTGGCTTTGGCGACACCGATTTGATAACAGAAATTGAGGATCGATTCGGGAGTATATCCGCGTCGGCGCAACCCTGCGATGGTCGGCATACGGGGATCGTCCCAGCCGTTGACGTAGCCTTCGTTGACCAGCTCTAAAAGCTTTCGTTTGCTCATGACGGTGTAGTTGATCC
>NZ_CALDDG010000045.1 GCF_937936435.1 uncultured Sulfuricurvum sp.
TGCTTCACGCAGATGGAAGAGGGCGTTTTCATTTCGTGAAAAACGGATATCGTTTATCGCCAGGAAAAAATGGGTTTGTGCCGTGTAAGAGCCTCCGCTTATGTTAGCCAGAGACTCTTGAAGTTTATCCATTTTCGGATCCGTTACCGCAATATAGACAAGCGAATCGAATCCTTTAAGCGTAATCAGCTGAGCAAGCACCTCGTCACTGATAGTTTTATTGAAATGATCTTCGCGATAAGGAGCCGGCGAGATCAGAAACAGCTTCAACGATGCGCCAAGATCACCTAACGGGGAAAAAAAGTTTTCCTGATTGATCGTACTGAGCCATTCCACATCACCGAATTTGTCGGAAAGACGACTGCGAATGGCTTCTCTCTCTTCAGGTGAAAGTGCCAGTGCTTTGGCCGGAGAGAGCCCGAGATACAGACAATCATCGTTTTCGACGCTCGGCAAATCACATGCTTGTTTTTGCATACACTCGGCGGTATAGCGGATTTCATTCTCATCGGTTTTCTTGGCGTAATCGAATAAAAAACGCTCATTGACATTATCTATTTGGTAAAAAGCATCGGAGGCTTCCGAGGCATTGATATCCTGGTGAAGATACTGCCAGATCAAAAAGTTTTTTTCGCGCGAAGCCGGTTTGTCGCTGATCTGTTCGAGTGTAATGGCTTCTGCACTGATACAGACTAAAAGTGCGGCTAGACTTAAACGGATCATCCTAACACCGCTGCATTGATGAGATTGACTAAAATGACATCCAAAACTTGAAGTATGATAATCAAAATTATAGGTGCCAGATCAAGCCCGTTAAAGACGGTGGGCATCATTTTTCGGATCAGTCTGTATGCCGGTTCCGTCAGACGATAGATAATTTGAACGATCGGATTATAAGGATCTGGTCTGACCCATGTGAGAAGAGCACCGATAATGACTACCCAAATATAGACCGTCAGAAGCGAATGAACGATTCCGCCGAGTCCCGAAACGATTCCACCCATCATTTGACCACCTCTTTCAGATAATTTTTAATGTTCTGATATAAATCATTCAGCTCCGGCCCGTGTTCCGCACCGCTGAGCAGTAGACGCAACGGATTGAGAAGGTTTTTCCCTTCTAAACCGCTATGTTCCATCAAATACCCTTTGTACGACTCATAATCGTCAAAATGTGGGGCTTTTTGGGTCAATTTACGCAAAGTATCGAATTGCGCTTGGTATTCGTTCGGTGCGACCTTCGGCGCGAATACGGCACCGACTTTCTGACGCAGTTCTTTGAGGGTGCTGGCTTCTTCCAAAAAGAGTTTTGCCAGCTGCCCGATCTCTTCATCGGCAAAACCGACATAGCGAGAGAGCTCTTTCGGGTCTAATCCGCGCAGATGTTCGCGATTGATAAATTTAAGTTTATCGATATCGAAGCGGGCAGGAGCCTTGGAAATGGTTTTAAGATCAAACCACTTGATAGCCTCTTTGAGAGTGAAAATCTCGCTCGGCGTTTTGTTTCCCATCATGATGAGATAATTCGCGATCGCTTCGGGTAGGAAACCCTCTGCCAAAAGCCATTTGACGCTTGAAGCGTCGTCACCTTCGGACAGCTTTTTGCCTTCATTGTTCAAAATAATCGGGAGATGGGCGTATTCGATTTTTTTAGTATATCCCAATGCTTCATGAATCGCGATCTGCTTAGGGGTATCGCTCAGATGGTCTTCGTCGCGGATGATCAACGAGATATCGGCGAGCATATCATCTACCGCACATGCAAAATTATAGGTCGGATATTTGTCGGCATGCATCAAGATAAAGCTGTCGATATCGTCGGGGGCGAATGTACTTTCCCCTTTTATAATGTCGGTCACGGTAATCGGATGACTCGGTTTTTTCAAACGGATCGTAAAAGGATTCGGATTGTCGATGACGAGTTCTGCAGGAAGATTTTCGCAGGTACCGTCATACCGATAGGCAGTATTGGACTCTTTAGCATTTTCTCGTTTTGTTTCGAGGGTTTCGGGGGTACAGAAACAGTTAAACGCTTTTTTATCCTGCAGCAACTGCAAAGCCATCGCACGGTGAAAACGGACATTATTGCTTTGGAGCTGTTCTTCCTGATGTTCGATCCCGAATAGGGCGAGTATTTCGTAAATTTCTTTTTCTTTTCCCGGAATACTGCGTTCTTTGTCAGTATCTTCAATACGGATCAGCAGAGGCTCTTCGCGTTGAACGGCTGAAATATAGTTAAAAAGTGCGACACGGAGGTTTCCGATATGCATCTCTCCTGTCGGACTGGGTGCAAAACGTAGCATTAATTAATGATTCCTAATTTTTTTCTCTATTTTAGCGAAAAGTGATTTAACCCAACTTTGGGAGACATTAAGTGAGTAAAATGAAACAATAGGATAGAATAAACAATATTCGTAAACAACAGGCAACAGTGTGTCCATTCAAAAAATTGCAAAATATTCCAAATATTTTGATCTGCTAGTGATTCATGACGATAATATGGCGCTCCCTTTTTCCGAAGTGGCCAAGCAGCTTTTTAAAAAAGTAACCTATCGCAAAAGTTCTGAACTGACAGAGGAGCTTCTAACGTGTCATCTGCTGATATTTTGTACGGCAGAAGAGGTTGTCAGCCCCGCATTGCTTAAAACGGTTACAGGATCGGTGCAGCGATTGGAAAGCATTCTATTCGCCACAAGGCATTCGGATGCCCGTATGCTTCGTTGCGCACTGTCGCTTCGTGCATTTAGCGCTTCGGATGTACCGAATACGGAAGAAGCTTTCGTAACGGAAATGCTCAAAGTATTCCCTTCTTTGATAAAAAAGCATAACGAGGGGATCATCGAAGGGCATCATCGCTATATTTTGGAACACTCAAATTATCTTTTCGCTATTAATAAAGGCGGGAAAGTCATTTATGCGAATGAACCTATGCGCCGGTATTTTAATGCCGCACACTTAAGCGAGCTCGAGCCTTACATCAACACTGAAGAGATTACTTCCATCCTAAATACACCGGGGTCAAACCAAAAAGTTATCACTCGAGCCGATAAATCAGATACAGCCAATTCAGAATATTTGTGCAATACCTATCCGATGAAAGAGGGGGAAACTCTCATTGGATTTCTTCCGCTTCATGCTTCTTTGCAAAATTGCGGAAAACGGCTTTTGAACCGCATGAGTTTCATCGAGCTTCTCAAAGACGCGTTTGTTATTCACGCGAGCGAAGATGAATCGATACCGATCGTCATGATTCATATTGAAAATGCAGAGAAAATTATCCAACACAACGGAGAAAACGTCTACAACGATCTTTGTAAAGAACTGGTTCTTTTAGCGCAGAATCATTTCGGCAAAGAGGCCGAAATCGCACAATGGCATAAAGATGTTTACACTCTTATCTCATCCAATACGACGATCGAAGAGTTTAAAACCGTCTTAGAAGGATTTCATAAAGAGGCGGCACTCCATGTCACCAAAAACGGCGCGGTACCTGTTTTAGACTCTTTCGTGATCGATTTGGAGGGGGTTGATCTGAACAAAGCAATCTCAATAATCGACCATATCCAGCAAAAACAGCTCCTTTCAGCCGATCTAAAAAATTTGGCTCATCATGAAATATCCGCTGCTCATACGAACAAAGGGGAAAAAGGGGATGCTCTGCACCATCTAGAGATGCTTATGCTGAGTAAAGCTCCTCTCAAATTGCTCAATTTTTACAAAGGAATTCGCATCAATACTCCGGCACGCATTGTGAAATTGGCGGACGGGATGGTCTATATCGCCATTGAAAAAATACAGGGATATGCGATGAAACTGGAGCAACAAACGGTGATACAAGCTGCTAATCTCCCCTTCGATCTGCAGGCGAACGTCAAAATTGTAGACGTCGCTAAAAAAATATGCGTTCTATCGCAATTTCACCCTCTAAAAGCTTCCGCAAACAACCGTCAGTACATACGGATTCAGAGCGACCATCGAATGCATGTGACGATGACTTCCGCAAAAAGTTCTATGTCCGGTACTATCTTAGATATTTCGATTAAATCGATCGCTTGTCAGGTCAAACTTTTAAAATCTCCTCCCGAACTTGAGAGTTTAATGCTGCTTCAGTTCAATCTTCCGTTGGCAAGCGCGGATAACGGAATGGTAAACATGGTAGTGGAGGGGAGGGTGCAGTATGTACAGCCGGGAGACGATTTTACTAAAATCGTCGTTGTTCTCGATTTGCAGGAGCCGTTTGAAAGCTATTTGATCGACTATATCTACAGCCGTCAGCAGGCATTGATCAATGAGATCAAAATGATTGCCAACAAGTTGTAGAGTTAAACCTTTTTACTCAGCGCTTCAATATGGGAGCTGTTTCCTAAAACGACTAAGATGTCGCCCGATTCCAGAATATCGTTGTTCTCGAAAGAGGTATACCATATCCCCTGATGTTTATACGCGATCGGTTTGACTTCGAATTCCGCTTCGAAAATTGGGGAGAGGACCGATATGCCGATCCAGAACGAAGGGACGGTGAGTTTGGCGATTTTCATCGTAATCGACAAGTCGATGGTCTCGTAATGCATGTTCTGCACCATCTTTTTGACTATTTTTTTTGCCGATTCCATTTCAGGATAGATTACTTTCGCCGCGCCGAGCTTTGAGAGGATTTGTCCGTGTACGAGTGTAATTGCTTTTGCGATAACGGTTTCGACACCTAATTCTTTGAGGGCCATGAGTGTCAGAATGCTCGCTTCGATATCTTCTCCGATGCTGACGACGGCGACATCGCATTGGCCGATTCCCGCTTCCTGGAGTGCGCGAATATCGGTAGAGTCGAGGACAACGGCATCTTGCACATATTCATTGATATCGCGAATTTTTTCTTCGTCGTTGTCGACGGCAATAACGCTCATCCCCTGTTGGGCAAGCCCTTTGGCAACATGAAATCCGAATTTTCCTAAACCGAGTACTGCATAACTGTTCATATGACAATTTTTCCTTCTGCGTATTTAATACGGCTATGCGCCGCTTTTCCCACGATGACGATCGTAAATGCAAACACGCCCACGCGTCCCATCAACATCAATATAATGATATTAAACTTCCCCCAATCGCTAAAAAGGGCACTGTAGCTTAAAACACCGCCGTTACCCGTCGAGAGTCCAACCGTCGCGAATGCGGAACAGGTTTCGAACAATATCCGCAAAAACGGCAATCTTTCTACTTCCGAGAGGATAACGGTAGAAATCAATATATAAAAAGAGGCGACAAAGATGATCGCATACGATTTATTAATCTGATACGCGGAGATGGAACGTCTGAATATATGAGCGTTCGAATCGCCTCTAAGGGTAAACCAAACACCCACCAGCGCCAATGCGAACGCTGTCGTTTTTATCCCCCCTGCGGTACCGCCCGGACTGCCCCCGACCATCATGAAAAAGGTCGAGAAAAAGAGGTTCGAATCGCTCAGCAACGACATGTCGATCGTATTAAATCCGGCAGTACGGTAATTGACCGAGGTAAACCATGCTACCAGTATTTTATCGTAGATACTCAGAGAACCGAACGATTGAGGGTTGTCCCATTCAAGAGACAAAAGCATAATCATGCCGGCAACCGTTAAAACGGCTGTGGTGATTAAGACGATTTTGGTATGTGTAGAGAGGCGTAGTACCTCTTTTTTGCGGTAATGGTACAGTTCAAGCAATACGATGTATCCCAAGCCGCCCAGCAATATCAATACCGGAATAGTCAGATTGACGACAGTGTCTCCCCGATAACTCATCATATTGTCGCTAAAGAGCGAAAAGCCGGCATTATTAAAAGCCGAGACAGCATGAAATATACCGAACCAAGCGGCATTCCCGATCGGCATATCGCACCAAAAACGGAGCGTAAGAATGACCATTCCGATAAATTCGATCAAAAATACAGCGGCAAAAACAATTTTGAGAAAACGGACAAGCCCGCTCATTCCGGGGTAATTAAGTGATTCTTGAAGGATCAAGCGGTCGCGGAAGCCGATTTTTTTGCGGCGCATCACGGCAAAAAATGTGACAGCGGTCATGTAACCTAAACCGCCTATTTGGATCAGGAGCATAATTATGACTTGTCCCATAGGAGTGAAGTCTACCGGGGTGTCTTTGACGATCAACCCTGTCACACATACCGCAGACGTCGAAGTAAACAAGGCGTCTATAAATCTCAATTCGCCGTTATGGGCAAAAGGGAGGGAGAGCAGGGCAGTACCTAAGAGGATCATACCGATAAAGCTAAAAAGGATGATTTTTATTTCTTGGGTATGCGTGAGAAATCCTTTAGAACGAATGCGAAATGCTACGCCCGAACAACTTAAGAATAACTTTTTTATACACTGATGTCCCTTATCTCCGGATTTGCCTCATCTACCATTTGATCGAGCAGGTTAAATAATACGGCACTGTTTTCTTCCATAAAGGTAATATTGTTGATGATACGCTCTTTATTGTGCAAGGCTAGGCACTCTTTCGTCTTGGTACACGGCAGAGTCTCCAATACCACTTTGTGCAGACTGATATGCGGTGCTTCCAAGTCTTTATAGGCTTTAGTCGCGCTAAATCGGATTTTTCCTTCTCCCCGATAATACCAATCTCCCATACGGCATCCGTGATGATCGGTAAATCGTGCCGCTTTTTCGGCATTTTCATTTATAATGGTCGAATACGCATTATGTTTAAAGATGATGTGATCGACTTTGACCAGTGTAGCAAATAACGAATCGGCAATAAATTTCGCCATTTTAGTCGAATCGTGTGCCGTTTTTGAAAATCCGCACAATTTTTCTCTGAATCTACTCATATCCGATTGGGAACGGGTCGCGATCTCCGTAATCTCTTCCGAATTGGCTTGAATATCGTTAGCTTCTTGCTGTAGTGTATGCAGCGTAATTGAAATTTCTTGAGTCGCTTTTTGGGTTCTCTCGGCCAATTTGCGTACTTCGTCGGCAACCACGGCGAAACCGCGTCCGTGCTCCCCTGCTCGTGCTGCTTCAATGGCCGCATTCAATGCCAATAGATTGGTTTGATCTGCAATGTCTTTAATCAAACCGGCGACCGTGCTGATGTCACGTGTTCTTTCGGTCAGTGAAATAATCGCCCTATTGGAATTCGAGATTACTTCTTGAAGATGATCCATGTCGCTAACGATAGTATTGACATTCTCTTGGCTATCTGCCGACTCCTGCGCCGTAACGGCTGAAGAATTGTTAATCAACGTCGCATGACGGCTGTTATTTTGAAGATTGGTCTGGATAATTTCCAGCCCTTTTGAAATTCCTCCGCTGATCACTTCGAATTCACGAGAGAGATCGGAACGCATTTTTCCTTTGAATGCTTCGGCTATTGTCGCGATAGCACAATTGAGTTCGGGGCACGCGGCTTCGAAATCACCTTTGTATCCTTCTTTGAAAATGATGCGTTTCATTTTTCCTTTGTTA
>NZ_CALDDG010000046.1 GCF_937936435.1 uncultured Sulfuricurvum sp.
AAAAGCCGTTGATATAGGCTTGGGAAGAGAGGTACATCAGATTTTTGTATCCCGCCTCGTTTTTGGCAAACAAACAGACGTGAAAACGCTGTTTGATCGTTTTATCCCCCAAATCTTCACCGTTATGGATATACGCTTCCATCCCGATGATCGGTTTGAGCCCTTCTTTGCGCATCTGCTGATAAAAATCGATCGCACCGAACATATTCCCATGGTCACTCATCGCGACCGAGGTCATCCCCAGCTCTTTGACACGCGCCGCCAGTGCGGAAATTTTGTTTGCACCATCGAGAAGGGAATATTCGGTATGCAGATGCAGATGGGTAAAAGGAGGGATACTCATAAAAAAATGCCTTGAAAAAAAGTAAAAAGATTATAATCTCTCATGGGTAAAGAGGAGCTTTCAAATCCGTTTTGAGAGTAATTTATTCAACCCGTCCGCAAAGGCGCGAACCGTTTTTTCTCCGATAGCACTGGGGCCGCCCGTAATCTCGCCGCTATTGCGCAACTCTTCCATCAGATTGCGCATAGCGAGGAGATATTTGATATTGTTTTCATCGTAAATCGTCCCTCTGGGATCAAGCCCTACCGCCCCTTTCGCAACGATCCGATCCGCCAGAGGGATATCGGCGGTAATAACCAAGTCCCCCGTTTTGCACAATTCGGCGATACGGTGATCGGCTTCATCGGGTCCCTGTTCCACAACGATCATCGAAACATGGTGTACATCGGGGAGTCCGATCTTCTTATTCGCGATAAAAACGGTAGTGATCTCCCGTTTTAAAACCGCTCGCATCAGTATCTCTTTGAGCGCGTTGGGAAATGCGTCGGCATCAACGAGAATAGTCATATTTGCTCATCCTTTGAATCAATCTATCATGAAGACGTGCACAGCAAACAATGGCTGCACTTGCACCGATGAGGGCAAAAAACATATCCGACTGGGTATCCCAGACATACCCCTGCGTCCCCAGAAACTCATCGGCACCCTGCCCCATCCAAAGCGCCGTAGCCCATTCGATCAGCTCGTACGAGGCACTGATCGCCAGTACGATACAAATAACGATAAAGTTCAGCATCCGCCATCCGTTGACATAATCTCCGCGTATCAGAATTTCACGCGCGATCAGTGCCGGAGCGAACCCTTGCATGAAATGACCGATTTTATCGTACGGATTACGATCGATATCCAGCCACTGTGCGATCTCGAAGCCCAAAGGGACCCGCGCATACGTATACATCCCTCCGAAGATGAGGACAATCATATGGATAAAAATAGCCCCGTAGAGCAGGGAAGTCAACGGAAACGAACGATAGGTCCGAGCAAGAATCGGTAATGCGATCAGCACGGGGATCACTTCCATCAGCCATGTCAAGCGGTCATACGCATTCAGCCCCGAATAAACTAACAGCCCGATAATGACGACCAGAGCCGCTATCAGTGTTTGTATATATCCGTTAGTGCGTGAATTAACCATGTCTATGCCAAACGCTCCGCCAGAGTGTGTCTGTATGCTTCGAGATCGAATGTTTCGATCCGTGCTACGCCACTTTTGACCGCCGCTTCCGCTACGCTCGCCGACACTTCGACGATCAGCCGTTTATCAAAAGGTTTGGGGATGATGTACTCTTTGCCGAATTCCAGTTTCGTACCATAAAGTTCTTCAAGATACGGGGGAATTTCACACTGCGTCAAAGCCGCCAACGCTCTGGATGCCGCTACTTTCATCTCCATATTAATCGTTTTGGCCCGAACATCCATCGCTCCGCGAAAAATAAACGGAAAGCCCAAAACATTATTCACCTGATTCGGATAATCGCTTCGCCCGGTGGCGATGATCGCATCGGTCCGTACGGCACGAACCTCTTCGGGAAATAGTTCGGGAACGGGATTGGCCAACGTAAAGATAATAGGGTTCGGAGCCATCAAAGCGATCTCTTCGAGCGAAAAGCTCCCCGGTGCCGAGAGTCCGACTACGACATCGGCATTTTCAAAGGCCTCTTTTTGTGTCATCCCTTCCGATGCAGCAAACTCGCGCTTTTGCGGGTTTAGATCGTTTCGGCCTGCATGGATAAGCCCTTTGGAATCGGACATATAAATCTCTTTGACCCCCATAAATCGATAAATACGGGCACAGCTGATCGCTGCCGCTCCCGCTCCGATGATGACCACTTTAAGATTCTCCATCGAACGTCCCGTAATGTGGCATCCGTTCATGATTCCCGCCAGTGAAATCACGGCCGTACCGTGCTGGTCATCGTGCATCACGGGTATATCGAGCCGTTCCACGAGACGCCGCTCGATCTCAAAACACTCCGGTGCTTTGATGTCCTCGAGATTGATCCCTCCGAATGTCGGAGCGATCGCCGCCACGGTATCGCAAAAACGCTCGATATCGGTCTCATCGACTTCGATATCATACGCATCGAGATCACTGAATTTTTTAAATAAAATCGCCTTCCCTTCCATCACCGGTTTGGAGGCCAAAGCCCCTAGATTCCCGAGTCCGAGTACCGCCGTGCCGTTAGAGATCACGGCGACGAGATTCCCTTTCGAGGTATAGCGGTATGCATCATCAGGGTTCTTTCGGATTTCCAGACACGGTGCGGCGACACCCGGAGAATAGGCCAGAGACAAATCGCTCTGCGTCATAAACGGTTTGGTTATGCGTGTCGCTATTTTCCCCGGTTTCGGATCGGCATGATAATCTAATGCTTTTTGGTTCAATTCACTGTCGTGACTCAAATCGACTCCTCGGATATAATTACAATCCATTATACAATAACTCCCTTTTGCAAAATACCCCTCGATAAATATGCCGAGTCCTATTTTTTTTAAAAAAGCCTAGAATTGAAGATTTTTATATTACTATATCTCTATGTGTAACCGCAAAAGGATAGAAAATGTTGGATAAATTGTGTATTCGTACCCGTTTGACGGCCTTGAACGTTTTTGTGATCGTCGTACTGGCTATTTTAACGACTGTGTCGCTCGTAGAGTTGAAAAACGATTTAATGAACTCTAAAAAAGTGATGCTTAAAACCCAGATCGATACGGCGTGTGCATTGATGGCCTATTATGAAAAAGAGGCAAGCGAGGGAAAAATATCCAAAGAAGAGGCTCAGAAGAGTGCTAAAGAGGCAATCAAAAATCTCCGTTACAACAAAGAGGAATATTTCTTCATCCTCGATACCAACCTACGGGGCGTAATGCACCCGATCAAGCCGAAACTGGACAATACCGATCTCTCCGGTATCAAAGATCCCGACGGAAAACATCTTTTCGTCGAATTTGCCAACGTAGCGAAAGCAAAGGGGGAAGGATATGTCGATTATATGTGGTCGAAACCGAATAGCGAAACTCCTCTGCCGAAACTCTCATACGTCCGCCTTTTCCCTCAATGGAACTGGATTATCGGGAGCGGCGTTTACGTCGATGACGTCGAAAGCGAATTCAACGGTATCGCTATCCCGATGATCGGTATCGCGCTGGTTTTATTGGTTATTCTCTCCCTTTTTGTAGGAGCTCTTCGAAATTCCATTACGACCAAACTCTCCAGTATGCAAAGCATGGCTCAGGAACTTGCCAACGGTCACGGCGACCTGACCAAACGCCTCACGATCGACGGACAAGACGAACCGGCGAAAACAGCGGCTTCGATCAACGAATTCATCGAAGCGACACAGATGATGGTTCAAAGCGCCAAACGCTCTTCCGAAGAGAATGCTTCCGTAGCGACGGAACTCTCGCAAACATCGCTCGGTATAGGGGTGAGAATGGAAGAAGAGGCCAAACTGGTCGATAACATTCATGCCGGTACGGAACAGCTTATCTCCCGTCTTAACCTCAACAAGCGGGAGAATGAAAAGACCCGCGAAGAGATCGTTTCCGCTAATGAGATTTTAAAAGTCTCTCAGAATGAACTCAATACGATGATGAGCATGATCCGCAACAGTGCGGAAGTCGAAACCGAATTTGCAGGCAAACTTCATGAATTGACAACCAATGCCCGCCAAATACGCGAAGTGCTCTCCGTCATCGGAGAGATCGCAAACCAAACCAATCTCCTTGCTCTTAATGCCGCGATCGAAGCGGCGCGGGCAGGCGAACACGGACGCGGTTTTGCGGTCGTTGCCGATGAAGTGCGCAAACTGGCCGAACGGACACAGGGAAGCCTCACCCAAACCGATGCGACCATCACGATGATTGTCGCGTCGATCGAAGAGGCAACCGTACAAATGGGACACAACGCACAACAAATCCAAGAAATTGAAGAGAAATCGCATCGCGTGGAAGAACAAATCGCCCAAACGGTAGAAGTTGTCCGTCAGACGACCGATGCGATCAAAAAAATGGTCTCCGAAACCGATAGCAATGCCAAAGAAGTGGAGAGCATGGGTTCACGTCTGGCAGAGATCAATGCCCTCTCCCGCGACAATACCCGCAGTGTCGAAGAAATTGCCGAAACGGCCAAACATCTTTCCGATGTCGTCGAAAGCCTCAATGACAGACTGAGCCGATTTCATTCCTGAAAGTGACGCTATTCGTCACTCACGCAACGCGCGTAAATCTCCTCTTTTTTCGGGGCGGTTGCCACCCCTCCGAGTTTGAATCCGACGACATACGCCTCTTTATCGTTCAACGAATCCGCCGTCCAATAATAACGCTGCATCATCACGCCGAAATAGTGCATGTCCACCGTCAGATCGGAAGAGCACACGTCTGAACTCCAGTCACATTCCTTTATC
>NZ_CALDDG010000047.1 GCF_937936435.1 uncultured Sulfuricurvum sp.
CCACCGAGATCTACACTCTTTCCCTACACGACGCTCTTCCGATCTTGTTTCGGATCGTGAGCAATATTACGGATTAACGAGCCGTCGATTTTGATATAGTCGACATTGAGTTTGAGAATATTTTCCAGACTGGAGTAACCCGTTCCAAAATCGTCTACGGCAATTTTTGCTCCGAGATGTTTCATCCGTTGTGTAAAGTTTAGCACGGCGTCAAAATTTTCAATCCCTTCCGATTCCAAAATTTCAAAGACGATGTGGTGCGCCGTATCGGTCGAAACAATGGTTTCTTCGATAAAACGGACCGTTGCCGAATCCAAAATATCGCGGATAGAGAGGTTGATTGAAAATTCTTCGCTCCGATTTTTGAACGTTTCGCACGCTTGTGCAATCACCGTTTTGGTAATTTGCGGATACAGGCGGGTCCGTTGAGCCGTTTTCAAAAAATCGAGAGGAGGGATGATATTAGCCTTTTCGTCGATCATCCGGACCAGTGTCTCATATTTTTCGATCCGTCCGGTTTGCATAGAGATGATCGGCTGATAATAGCAAATAATTCGACCGGCATTCAGTGCTTTGTGGATAGTCGACGTGAGTGCGATGTTGGCTTGATATTGCTCTTCTACCATATTATGGCTGTTATAAAATGCGAAATGGCGGCTATTCTCTTTTGCCTGATGCAAAGCGATATCCGCGTGGGCAAGCGAAAGATTGGGACCTGCATCGATACCGATCGTTACATTGAGTGAAACGCTCTCTTCCGCAACGTTGAACGGATGATCGATCAGGCGATGTATCAGGTGCATGCATAAGGTTTCGAGTTCTTGATCGGTTTGTTTGGTTTCAATCAAAAGGGCAAATTCGTCTCCGCTTAAGCGATAGGGATTGAGCCCGAGCGTTTCGAGCCAATGCCCCATTTGCCGCAGCAGATCGTCTCCGATTTTAATGCCGAAAAAATCATTGATCTCTCTAAAATTGTGCATATTCAAGATAATCAATGCGCTGTATGGGGTACGATCCATATCGTATTGAAGACGATGACGGTTGGGAAGACCCGTCAAAACGTCTTTGAAACTTTGAGAGATCAACTCTTTCGTTTTCTCTTCGACCTTGGTCTCTAAAATTTCATTCACTTCACGCAGTTCATCGGTTGCGTATTCGACCTCTTCACGTAAAAGATCGGCGGTTTGGCGGAGCCTGTTACGGTACATGAGTAAAAACGGCAAAGCTCCGATAAACATGACCAGCGACATGGCGATCGACTTAAAAGCAGCGGCATTGGAGAGCTTTTGAATCGACCCGACTTCGATGTCGGCACCGACGATATAGCGTTTTCCGGAAGGTGTCGTATGCGGGACGAAAACACTTCGAAACTTACCCCATTGATCGGCTCTCTCTTTCATATCCCAAACGATTTTGTTCGTTTTTAAAGCACGTTCCATTTCTGTATTCGGAGTATAGACATCAAAAAAACGGGTGAGATTCTTCCCCGTAGAGAGTTCGCTGTTCCGGGCACTGCTGGAGGTAAAACGAAGGTTTCCCTGCGGATCTAAAACCAATGTATAGATATATTCTACCCCTTCTGCATGGGCGAGAGCCGTAAGGGTCTTGATCGTATCGGCATCTTCGATTTCGCTCGGAGGTGATGCGAGTACCTTTTCATGATAGCGGTCTCCGACGATCAATGAGGCTGCTTCGACGGAGCGTTCCAGTGAATTATTGATGGTTTGGTTGATCTGCTTTTGTTCACGGTCGAAATAGAGATAACCCAGAACTATGAGTGTCGCGAGAAAAAAGAAAAAAGCTAAAAAAAACTTTTTTGCATCAAGCTGCATTCCTGCTCCTAATAAGTTAAACGTGGCGGTAGGGAGAAGTGTATCATAGATTCATCAAAAAAAACATTGTCACACGCATTAATTCCCATTTTCAAGCTGTAGTCTCAAATGTGGTACAATCTCGTCCATATTCAGCCAAAAAAGCAGATAAATGAAAAAAATTTTAATCGTGAGTGACGGTGCGATCGGGAAACACTATATCGAACGTGTGATCGGCACTTACACCAGTGAAAATCTTTATTATGTCGTTCATACTGAAGAGAACCGCTTTGAGGGGTATAATCCCGCACGATATAAATTTTTTCAATTCGATCCGACCAGTTTTTACAAAATTTCCAATCTGCTGAAAATGGATTTCTGGCAGGTCGTATTGGTGATGGAAAATCAGATCGATCTTGATCAAACGATCAAAAATATCCGGATGTATAAGCCCTCTATCCGCATCATTGCATTGGATATTTGGAATTCCGTGAGTCCCGAAGACGACATTGAATGGGTCAATATGCAAGAATTAATTGCGGCGAATCTGATCGATTATTTGCCGAATATTCCCGTTTTGGCCAAAAATATCGGTTTGGGATCGGGAGAGATCATGGAGGTTTTGGTTCCGTTCGGCAGTTCCTTCGTATATCGCCATATCGGTTCGATTGAGCAGAAAAACTGGAAAATCGCCGCCATCTATCGCAATCGGCAGCTCATTATCCCTTCGGATAATAAGATGATACAGCCTAATGACACCTTGGTTTTAGTGGGTGAGCCCTCGGTACTTCGTTCTATCTACCGTGCGATCAAACGTGAGCTCGGACAATTCCCCGCACCGTTCGGTAGCCGGTTGTATCTTTATATCGATATGGCGATTGAAAAACCTTCATCGATTATGGGGCTTGTCCGTCGCAGTATCAATATCCAAAAAAAGCTTCGCCAGCCGTTGATCATCAAGGTAATCAATCCCGGAAATATCGATGCTTTGCGGATGATAAAAGCTTCGGCGGAAGGGAATGTGACGATTGATATCTGTTACGATATTGAGCCCGATGAGGGGATTATTCTTTCTGATATCAAAAAATACTATATCGGACTGTTTTTGGTTTCACACAAAGCATTTTGCTCCAAAGCGATACGCAAAAAACTGTATGCGGGAAACGTTCCGGTACTCAAATTGGCGGATCGTTCATTTTCATCCATTAAAGAAAGTGTCGTCATCCTCAGTGAAGAAGGGCATATTGAAAATATTTCAACAACTATTTTTGACGTTTCTTCACAATTTGGGTTTAACCTCGAGTTGATCAATTATGTCCACGAAGAGGGGAACCACAAGCAAAAAGCGATCGAACATTTTAATAATCTCTCCGCTATTTTTTCGAAGTCGATTCATGTCTCCGAACAAGAGGTCAATCCGATTCGAAAATTGCGGGAGAGGGAAAATTTTCTCCATATTTTACCGTTCACCGACAAAATGTTTATGGGTCCTTTAGACGTATTTTTCTCTACCGATCCTGAGGTTGTATATCGCGAACTTTCCCGATTCCATCAGCTTTTTATCCCGACGCAGATATAGTCTGCTGAACGTTTTCACAGATTTTTAAGTCACATTCTTGTATCATATACCCCATTACGTACCAATTCAGAACTATCAGGCTTTTTCATGACTATTTCGATCAATCTAAAACGTATTATCGACGATTCTTATCCCATCCATATCGGGCCGTTGCCGGAGATAAAGGTTGAGGGAAAGGTCGCTGTTTTGACAAACCCGAAGATTGCCGGGCTGCATTTGAAAACCCTGCTTTCGCGATTGAGTGCCAAAGAAGTGTACATCATCACGGTTCCGGACGGCGAACAGTACAAAACCCTTCAGACAATCGAATCGGTTTTGGATCGTATGTTCGATCACAGACTGAACCGAAAATCGCAGTTGATCGCTTTTGGTGGAGGAATCATCGGTGATATGGGCGGTTTTGCGGCCAGCTTGTATAACAGAGGGATCGATTTCATCCAAATTCCGACGACGCTACTCAGTCAGGTCGATGCAAGCGTCGGAGGGAAAACCGGGGTAAACAACCGTTTCGGCAAAAACTTGATCGGTGCGTTTCATCAACCCCGTGCCGTCTATATCGATCCTTCGTTTCTTCATACGCTCCCTTCACGCGAATTCGGCGCAGGGGTGGCGGAAATCGTTAAGATGGCGGTGACATTCAACGCATCGTTTTTTGAGTGGCTGGAAAACAACGATCTTCGGGAAGGTGAGAACCTTCAAATCGCGATCCAAAAAGCGGTTGAAACCAAAGCCGGAGTCGTAGAACAGGACGAAAAAGAGCAGGGGCTGCGCGCTGCGCTCAATTATGGGCATACGTTTGGACATGTTATCGAAAACGAAACAGAGTACACAACTTACTTGCACGGTGAAAGTGTTGCCATCGGTATGGTTATGGCGAATGAACTTGCCTGTGAAGTTGGGTTGATGAGTGCAAACGATGCTCTGCGTGTTCAAAAAGTGTTGGAACGGTACGATCTTCCTCTGAGTTATCCCATCGAAGATGTAGAGAGCTTTTATCAGGCATTTTTTCTGGACAAAAAAAGTGCCGACAGCGCTATTACGTTTATCCTGCCGCGTGGAATCGGTGGGGTAGAGATTACCGACACGGTCGATGCGCAGACGGTGAAAAAAGTGTTGTCGAAATTTGATCGGAGAAATGCGTGAAATTTTACGCCGTACTGCTTGCATTTGTTCTTGCCGTCTCTTTGCACGGCGCACCGAAACCGGAAGATACCCCTCAGGAACAGACGGATGCGCGTGAAAGCGAATTGCGAAGTGTTCAAGAAGAACTCTCTAAAATTCAAAAAGAGCTTGCCCGCGATAATAGTATCTGGATCAAAAGTTATAACTCCTACATGGCATATCAGGAAGCGCGTAAAAGTCTCCGTGACGTCAAATCGCGTATCGATCAGTTGCAAAATCATGCACCGAGTATCGAGCGAAAGCTTGAGACCGAAGCGTTACAGGCAAAAGAAAAAATATTAACCGATCAGGTTGAATTGCTCAAAGCCCAAGGGACTTCCCCGTTTGTCTCATTGCTCAAACCCGACGAAGCGGGAGAACTTCCCGTTATCACCAACCCCTTTGAGATCGTCACCGGACTTTCATACATCAAACGGCTTAACAATCAATACAAAGACTACGTTCTGCGCGAAGAAGAACTTCAAGAACTTATCTCACTCTTAGAACGTCAAGTCGCCCTTTACAAAGACATTATCCGGCTCAATCCGAATACCGACTATGAAGTAGAACTCGAAGCCACGCTGCTACAGGTTGAGAAATTCAAACTCGCCCTCGATACGTTGATCTCTACAGCCGACGTATATGAAAAACGGATCGAATCGACCGAGGCAAAAATCAACAAAGAGATCAAAGATCAGATTTACAAGCTTTCGAACCTCTTGTTCATTGTTATTGCATTGTTTGTTATCGCATTTTTGTTCAAACGGGTCATTAAACGCTATATTACCGATAACGAGCGGTTTTATACGGCGAATAAAATCGTAACCTTTATCAATGTGACGTTGATTATTCTAATTGTTTTGTTCAGCTATATCGATAACGTCGGTTATCTTGCCACGGTATTGGGATTCGCATCTGCCGGTCTTGCAATCGCAATGCGCGACTGGTTTATGAGTATTTTAGGCTGGCTGGTTATCGTTGTCGGAGGAGCGATTCATGTCGGAGACCGTTTGCGGATCGAAAAAGACGGGATGATCTATCTGGGAGATGTTTTGGATATTTCTTTGCAACGTATTACCCTTTTGGAAGACGTCACGTTGACGACCGTGGAGAGAAACCGACGGGGCGGGCGGATCATCTTTGTACCGAATAACTACATTTTTACCTCGATGATCGCCAACTATACGCACGGTTCGCTCAAAACGGTGTGGGACGGTATCGATATCATGATTACGTTTGATTCGAATCATAAAAAAGCGGCTCATCTCACCAAAGAGATATGTCGAAAATACTCGAAAGGTTACACCGACATCACCCGAAAACAGCTTAACAAATTGCGTGATCGCTACAGCTTGAAGAATACGAACGTCGAACCGCGTATTTTTACCTTTATTGAGCCGAACGGAATTAAAGTGAGTAGTTGGTACTTGACCAATGCCTATGCGACATTGACGCTGCGCAGTACGATATCAGCTGAGATAGTCGATGCGTTCAATGCCGAAGAAGATATCACGATCGCCTATCCGACTCAAACGCTATATACCGGGCGGATTCCTCAGAAAATGCCTCCTCCGATGGAAGAGATATGAAGCCGAAAGTCTATTTCAAAACCTTCGGATGCCGTACTAACGTTTTCGATTCGCAGGTGATGATGAGTGCGTTGCACGATTATGAAGTGACCGAAAGCGAAGCCGATGCGGATATCGTGATCGTCAACTCCTGTACCGTGACCAACGGAGCCGATGTCAGCGTACGAGGCTACATCAACCAGATCGAAAAACAATCCAAAAAAGTCTTTTTAACCGGATGCGGTGCCCATACGAAAGGGGAAAGTCTCTTCAGTACAGGGAAAGTGCAGGGTGTCTTCGGCCAGTCGGAGAAGATGAAAGTCAACACCCTTTTAGGGAACGTGGAGCGTTTTTATCAGATCGGCGATTTGGATTATATCGATGATGCCATCGTCGATGAATTTGTCGGAAAATCACGTGCATTTATCAAAATCCAGGAAGGATGCAATTTTCGCTGCAGCTACTGCATCATCCCCTATGTTCGGGGAGACGCACGCAGTATGGATGAAGCAAAAATACTCGAACAGGTCTCCCGTCTGGCCTCCAACGGTTTCGGGGAGTTCGTCCTTACCGGTACCAATGTCGGAAGCTACGGGCAAGGGGAAGGGCGGAACATTGCGGCTTTGATGCAAAAAATGGCATTGATCCGCGGAGTACGCCGTATCCGGGTGGGATCGCTCGAACCTATCCAGATCAACGATGCCTTTCGTGAAATCCTCGATGAACCGTGGTTGGAACGTCATCTTCATATCGCGATTCAACACAGCTCGGATGCCATGCTTCGGATTATGAACCGCCGCAACCGTATTGCAAACGATATGGAACTTTTCGGTATGCTCCATGCAAAAGGGTTTGCCTTGGGGACCGATTTTATCGTCGGTCATCCGGGGGAGACGGATACATTATGGGATGAAGCGATGCAAAATCTTCGTCAGCTTCATTTGACCCATATCCACCCCTTTACCTATTCCAAACGCGATGGAACACCGAGCGCGACGATGAAACCGGAAGTCAACGGCAATGTTTCGGCGCAACGGATGGCGGAATTAAACGCTTTGATCGATGCAAACAACCGTAGATTTCGAGAGGAACATCGGGTAGCATTGGAAGTTCTGGTCGAATCGGGTGAAAACGGTCTGTATACGGGATATGATCAATTTTACAATAAAGTCCTGATCGAACATACGGAAGATCTATGCGGTGATTGGATCACACTTGAGCACTATGAGGTACACAATGAATATACCATGGCGAAATTTTAACCGTAATCAGCTCATTCTCCTTGCATCGGGGGTGATTGTACTCCTATTGCTTCTGTATGCCCTATTGCGTGACAGTACGCAGACGGTTACGCTGGAACAGGCGTCTCAACTGATTGATACGAATAAAGTCGAAAAAGCGTTTGTGGACAACGGCTATACCTATCTTTCGACGAAAGAAGAAGGGGTTGTTAAAATCGCTTCGTCACAGCTCTCTCCGGAATTGACGGCACATTTGGCAATCGAGGCAAAAAGCAGTTCGGGATGGGGATGGTTTTTCCTCTTTTTCATCATCATCGGCGGTGCCGGGTATTGGGCATGGAAGAGCAAACTCGGGTTTGAAGACGATCTTCCACCTGAAGCCCCCGCCGTGAAAGTGCAGGCAGAAACGGAAGCTCCTTCGACGACGATCAATGCGGTGAAATCTACGGTTCGATTCAGCGATATCGGCGGTATCGGGGATGTCAAAGAGGAACTCGAAGAGATCATCGATTTTCTGCGCAATCCGAAACGCTACTACAGTTTCGGGGCGCGTATGCCGCGCGGCGTATTGCTTGTAGGACCTCCGGGGGTGGGTAAAACGATGATCGCCAAAGCAGTAGCCGCCGAAGCGGATGTACCGTTTTTTTACCAAAGCGGCGCATCGTTCGTTCAAATTTACGTCGGTATGGGGGCCAAACGGGTCAGCGAACTTTTTTCGGCTGCCAAAAAAAATGCCCCGGCGATCATTTTTATCGATGAGATCGATGCGGTCGGCAAAAAACGGGGTGGTGAACGCAATGATGAACGGGAAGGGACTCTCAATCAGCTCCTGACCGAGATGGACGGTTTTGAAGATACCAGCGGAATCGTTGTCATTGCCGCAACCAATAACATCGATGTGATGGACAGCGCATTGTTACGCGCGGGGCGGTTCGACCGCCGTATTTTCGTAGAACTTCCGACCGCGAGCGAACGCGAAGCGATCTTGCAGAAATATCTTCGTCAAATTCCCTCAGACCTTTCTATAAGCGATGTGGCAAAAATGACGGTCGGGTTTAACGGTGCGGCGTTGGCGGCACTTGTGAACGAAGCGGCTTTACTGTGTTTGCGCCAAAACGAGATTCAAGTGCGTTTAGAGCACTTTTTGGCGGTAAAAGACAAGGTAATGTTTGGCAAAAAGAAAATTACGATGCTCACCGATGAACAACGCCGTTATCAGGTGCGTTATCAGGCAGGAAAAGTATTTGCGGCGACATGGTTCGATCTGCCGTATGAAAAAATCTCTCTGAGTAACGATTCGATCACCCCTCCGACGGCCGAGCCTCAGCTTCGTCACGAGATCGAAGCCCATATTCGCGTCCATCTGGCGGGTATCGCCTCTTCGCATCTGCGATTCGGAGAACATGCCAGTAACGCTTCGCACGATTTAGTCGTGGCAAAAGAGTTGGTTCATGCCATGGTGTATGAATATGGAATGGGCAATTCGATTCAGCCTTCGGTGGATGATGAAGCTAAAATAACCGATCGCCTTTATAACGAGATAAACGGATTACTGGAGAGACACGAGAAAATCGTGACAAAATTCGAAGCGATTTTAGATGAGTATGAGCAAATCTCGAAATCTCTCGCGAAGGCGACGATGAATGAAGTTTTATAGCGGTTTCGCTCTGCTGAATGATCTGCATTTTTTCGACGAGTTTTTAAAGCAAAGCGACTATACCATAGCGGGATTCAGCTACGGTGCGATAAAAGCGGCGCGGTATGCCGCCGAATCGCGAGAACGAATCGATACGCTTCAACTCTTTTCACCCGCTTTTTTTCAGACAAAGAAAGAGTCTTTCAAACGACTTCAGATCGGGGGCTATACTAAAGATCCCGAAGGGTACATCCAAAAATTTTTGGAAGGGTGTTTTGCTCCATGTGTTGTGCAGGCAATCTCTACGGGGGGAGATACGTTAGATCAGCTTAATGAATTGCTCTCTTTTGTATGGACGGATACCTTGATGGAGACGATCCGATCCAAAGGGATTCGTATCGAGGTGTATCTGGGGCTGGAAGACCGCATTATTGACGTCGAAGGATCACGAACGTTTTTCATCCCCCATGCGACTGTCACATCGATCAAAAAAGCCAACCATTTTTTACAGGAGTGTTTATGAAACCTATCAAAATCGGAGTAATCACCGCATCAGATCGTGCGAGTGCGGGAATTTATGAGGATATATCCGGTGTTGCGATCCAGGATACGATGAAAGCGTATCTGAAATCGGAGCATGAGATTGTCTATCGCTGCATACCCGACGAGCAAGGGATGATCGAATCAACAATGATAGAACTGTGCGATCAGGAAGGGTGTTGTCTTGTCGTTACGACGGGGGGAACGGGCCCCGCGAAGCGCGACGTGACCCCTGAAGCGACCGAAAACGTCTGCGAGAAGATGATGCCGGGCTTCGGTGAGTTGATGCGTCAAGTGAGTCTCAAATACGTTCCGACGGCGATCCTTTCGCGTCAGACTGCGGGGATTCGGGGAAATAGCCTGATTATCAATCTGCCGGGCAAACCCAAATCGATTCGTGAATGTCTGGATGCCGTATTCCCTGCGGTACCGTATTGTATCGATCTGATCGAGGGGCCGTATCTGGAGTGTAACGAAGAGGTTATCAAAGCGTTTCGACCGAAACAATAAGGTCTATTATGGCAAGGGTCATCTTCTATATACTTTTTGTCGCAACCACCCTATTTGCGCAATCCAGTGTCTGGAAAGTCAGTGACGCCCACCACACACTGTTTTTGGGCGGAACAATCCATGTCCTTCGAGGCTCCGATTACCCTTTGCCTGAAGAGTTCGATAAGGCATATGCACAATCGGACTTTGTGGTGTTCGAGACGGATATAGCCCTTTCTCAAAGCCGAACGTTTGGAATGATGTTGGCTAAAAAGATGCTTTTACCGCCGGAGCAGACATTATCTCAGTTCCTTACTCCCCAAACCTATCGTAAATTGAGCGATTATCTCGCTTCTGAGGGGTATTCTAATGCCCTTTATGAGTATATGCAGCCGTGGGCACTGATGATGACACTGACCCAAACAACGCTTGGGAAGATGGGAATCGACCAAAACGGCGTAGATATTTTTTATGCACAGCGTGCACTCAAGGATCACAAACCGCAAAAATATCTGGAGTCGGTTGAAGAACAGCTCGCGATCATTTCCGAAATCGGAAAAGGGGAAGAGGATGTTTTGGTGGAACAGACCCTCCGCGACATGCGGGAATTGAATGAGACCATGGCGTGGATGGTGAGGGATTGGAGAGAGGGGAAAACCAAACGGCTGGAAGATGAAATGGTGAATCAGATGCTGGAAGAATCTCCGAAGATGTACCGGTTGATCTTAAAAGATCGTAATGATGCATGGATGCCGAAATTACGTTCGATGATGGATGAGGGGAAAATTGGGTTCGTCCTTGTGGGAACGATGCATTTGCTGGGATCCGATGGACTGTTGGAACGGTTTCGGAAGATGGGGTACCGCATCGAGCCGCTTTAGTAGGGTTATACTGGATCATTTTCCTCTTTTTCGCTCTTCTTTGCCTCCCAGATAAACCGTTTATAGCGGAGTCTGCTCGGGAGATTTCTCACTTTATTGATGTCTTTCATATTTATGCTGATCGGTGTGTGCTGGATGTCGCTCCCCTCTCCGATCGTAATATTGTCCGCCTTTTTCAAGGCGATTTTTTGAGACTGGAAGACGCTTCGGTGTCCGGTGATCAGAAAAGCGATGACCACGCTTAGTGCGGCATAGTTAGCCATATGGACACCGAAAAGTTCGACGGCCATGATGATGGAGGCGATAGGGGCATTGGTCGTCCCCGCGAGGACGCTGACAAAGCCGAGTGCGGCGAACAGAGCGATATGATCTCCGATAAAATGGCCGAAAGCGACGCCGCTGGTAGCCCCGACATAAAAGATCGGGGTAATGACCCCTCCGCTCCCTCCTGCACCCAGTGTGATAGAGGTAAAGAGGGTTTTGAGAATAAAATCGTACCAATGGACGTTTTCGGAGAGGAGCGCTTTAGGATCAAGGCAGTTGGTGATCGTAGTGAGCCCGAGCCCCAGATATTTTTCGGATACGAGCAGCGATACGGCAATCATGATCAAGCCGGCAACGAAAGCTTTCAAATAGCGGTTGTAGGGGATAGAACGTATCCAGGTTTCGATCTGATTGACCGTCGTGATGAAAGCGTCCGATACCATTCCGAAAAAGATACCGGCAACGATGACTTGGGAGATGAGGGTCAAATCCAGATGGAACGAACGGTAAAAATTGATATCGTAATACGCGTATTCGATTCCAAAAAACTGAGCCGTCGTAAAAGCGGCAAAACCTGCGATGAAAGAGGGGAGAAGGACATCGTACATAATGACACCGATGATCAAGACCTCGATTCCGAAAATGGCACCGGCAATCGGTGTGCCGAATACCGAGGCAAATCCGGCACTGATTCCGCAGATCACCAGTTTTTTACGATCCTGTTTGGAAAATTTTAACAAAGTCGCCACAAACGATGCCGCACCTGCTCCTATCTGCGCCCCTGGGCCTTCTTTTCCGACAGATCCTCCTGAAAAAATGGTCAAAACGGTGGCAATCAGTTTGATCGGGACTACTTTTACATTGATATAACCGTCTTGTTTATGAATGGCCTCGATCACCTTCTCGGTGCCGTGCCCGGTAGCGTTTCGCTCAAAAGTCCGGACGATCCAGACCGTTAGCATTAGAGCGAAGGGGAGGGTAAAGTAAAAAGCAAAGGGGAGAAGGCCTCGTGCGTCTTGTGCGGCGTGAAGTGTTTTGATAAAAATAGACATCAAAAAACCGATCATAATACCGGTTGCGGAGGAGAGAATCAACCATTTGGAAACACTGAAAAAGATGACGGTCTGTTCGGTAATATGTTTTTTCACAAATTAGTCTTTAAGGGGAAGGGGTTTTTTGATTATAGCCCACTAGGGTAAATTGACAGACACGAGTTCAAAAAAAATGAGTTCGATTAAAATGAAAGAGAAAGACGAAGAAACCTGCTTTTCTCCAGAAAGGAGAAAAAGTGATTTAAGAGACGAAATTGACTTTGGTAACGTGGTGGTTAAGACCAAGTTCGGCAGGAGTGCACCCAAGTGCCAGACCGACCATTTGCTGCATATGCAGGACAGGGAGTGAGACTTCACGACCGATAGCAACAGAAGCATGATGCGTTTGGGTATCGAGTTTAAGGTGACAGAGAGGGCACGGAGTGACCATCCAGTCCGCATTGGCATCCATTGCACCGGCTACGGCGTTACCGGTTAGGATCGCAGCGGTACGAGGTGCCTGAAGCTCTGCATGAAAACCGCAGCATTTGTTTTTCTCGGCGTAATCGACATTGACACCGCCGCAGGCAATGATAAGATCATCGAGAGAGGTAGGTGAATAGGCATTTTCAGGACTTTTATGCGTTTCGTTTTGAAGCTCTGAAGGGCGGATATTGTGACATCCGTAGAAAGGGGCAATATTGAATTGGCTCAACGGTGTCACTACCATCTCTTTGATTTTATCCAAACCGAAATCATCGATAATAGCATATAAGAAATGAGTGATTTGCGAAGTGCCTTTGTACTCCAAACCGACTTCTGCGAGTTTTGCGTTTACTTGCGCTTTTAACTCTGCATTGTGATCAAGACGGTGTTTGGTCATAGCCGTGTTGAGCTGACACGTATTACAGATGGTAACCATCGTCAATCCGTGTTTTTCGGCATATGCGATGTTACGTGCATTTAAAACCAAAGATAAAAAGTCATCATAATCTTGTAGGTGTGAAGCACCGCAGCATGACGCTTCGGTGAGTTCTACCAGCTCGATGCCCAATTTTTTTGCAACGGCCAAAGTCGACATCATCTGCTCGGGCGTACTCTCTTTTGCGGTACAGCCGGTAAAAAGTGCATATTTTAATTTTTCCATTGGGTACTCCCTAAAACTTTACTGTTGATGAAGATTTGATTAGTTTCTTGATCTCATCTAATTTATCGGCTTTCGGCATATTCCATGGCAATACGATTTTACCTTTGGCAAACATTTTAAGAGCGACAGGGACATGTTTGAGCACACCGATATTCCCCTCGGAATATCGTACGAGCTCACCTTCATCGAGAAGGCCATGTTTTTCGATCGAATGTGCGAATCCGACGGCATGGCGTGTTGCCACATTGTTTTTTGCGATACCCGCTTCAAATACCATATTATGCAGTTTGGTGATCTTTTCGATAGGATTGACCTCTTTCGGACAAACCTCCGCACACTCCATACATTTGACACAGTCCCAAACACCTTGAGCCTCTTGATTGACGACATGCAGACGTTCTAATGCAGCATCGTCGCGTACGTCGGCAGCAAAACGGTATGCTGCGGCAAAGGCTGCCGGACCGAAGAACTCTTCATTCACTTCAAGGGCAGGGCATGAGTAATGACAGGCACCGCATTGGATGCAGTAATCGGCTTCGAGAAGTTTCTCGGCATTGTGCGGGCTTACGAGGTGCTCTTGTGCCGGGTGTTCTTCGATATCGCTGACGAGATACGGTTTGACTGCCGTATGTTTATCCCAGAAATCTTTTTTGTCAATGATAAGGTCTTTAATCACCCGTTTGGTACTAAGCGGCTCAATCGTGATTTCGTTTCCGAATGTTTCTACCAGATCAAACAAACGGGTTTTACATGCCAATATCCCTTTTCCGTTCGCTTTGATGGCACAAACGCCGCAGATACCGTGGCGGCAGCTCCGGCGGTAAGAAAGGCTTCCGTCATGATCCCATTTGATGCGGTTGAGGATGTCGAGGACAACCTCTTCATGTGTTACATCAAGAGTGTAGGTATTATAGTAAGGAAGGTAATCGGTCTCTTCGTTGAAACGAAAAACTTTAAACGTAATTTGTTGCGATTTTATCGTATCCATAGTCTCTTCCTTAGTATGATCGTGCTTTGATTTCATGGCGTCCGAGGGTCACGTCCATATAATCAAGATTAATGTTGCCGTTTTCATCCATGTAGGCCATGGTGTGTTTCAAGAACTTCTCATCGTCGCGTGTCGGGAAGTCTTCACGGAAGTGAGCACCTCGGCTCTCTTGGCGATTCAATGCACTGGCAACGATAAAGAGGGAATAATCGAGCATATGGCCGAATTCGATCGCCTCTTGAAGCTCCGTATTGAAGATTTTCGATTTATCGGCGATACGGATATTTTTATAACGTGCACGCAGACCTTTTAGAATTTCCATTTGCGCGCTTAATGTTTCGGCACTGCGGAATACACCGGCATTATCGGTCATCGATTGTTGCAATTCTTCGCGAAGAACGGAGACCGACTCCTGACCGTTATTGGTAAGAACCCACTCCATCTCATTGACCATACGTTTTGCATCCGCAGCGGTAGCTTTGTGCAGTTCGATACTGTCGACTTCATCTACCATCGTTTTTCCGACGAATCGCCCGAATAAGAGTGCTTCGAGAACCGAGTTGGCACCGAGACGGTTTGCCCCGTGAACAGATGAACATGAACACTCGCCTGCGGCGTAGAACCCTTCGACAAATTCAGTATTGTTTTTGCGAACGTGACCGTGTTTGTCCATCGGAATACCGCCCATAGAGTAGTGTGCGGTTGCCGAGATCAAAATCGGTTCTTTAATCATGTCAAGTCCGAGGAAGGTGATCGCAAGATCGCGAAGTTCAGGAAGGCGTTCCATGATCTTCTCTTTGCCCAAATGGACAAGGTCGATGTAAACGGCATCTTTACGAGGACCGACACCGCGCCCTTCGCGGATCTCTTGGATGATCGCACGGGCAACAACGTCGCGTGATGCGAGTTCCATTGCATTCGGTGCGTATTTTTCCATAAAGCGCTCACCGAGTGAGTTCAGAAGTTTTCCACCCTCACCACGTGCCGCTTCGGAGATCAAAACACCGTTTCCTGAAAGTCCTGACGGGTGGAATTGTACGAATTCCATATCTTCCAACGGAAGACCGTGACGCGCTACGAGTGAAAGACCGTCACCTGTATTTGCATGAGCGTTTGAGTTGATTTTGAATGCGCGGGCGTATCCGCCGGTTGCGAACATAACCGCTTTGGCATTGAAAATCGCTTTTTCAGAATTACGGATGTTATAGGCGCTTACACCGTATACTTTCCCTTCGTTATACAACAAATCGGCGACATACCACTCGTCCCAAAACTCGACACCCTCACGGAAAGCTTGTTCATAAATGGTTTGAAGAAGGGTAAGCCCCGTGCGGTCTTTGGCAAAACAGGCACGCGGTGAAGATTGGCCTCCGAACGGGCGTTGAGCGATCGTACCGTCTTCGTTACGGCTGAATGCGGCACCCATCCGCTCAACCCAGCGAATCGTTTCCGGCGCTTTTTCGCACATAAACTGAACAACATCCTGATCCGCAAGGTAATCGGAACCTTTTACGGTATCGAATTCGTGTAACTCGACACTGTCGGCTTCGCTAAATGCAGCGTTGATTCCTCCTTGTGCAGCACCGGAGTGACTGCGCAACGGGTGTAGTTTTGTGACGACGGCAACTTTTTTGCCGGCTTTTTGCAATTCGCGGGCTGCAGCACATCCGGCTAAACCAGCTCCGACGATCACCGCATCATAAGTATAAATGGGAATACTCATACGCCTTCCTTGTTGATAAAATCTGTGGAGATTATAGCGCGTGACTCCTTGGGCAAGATTAAAAAGGATTATAGTGGTGGATCGTGGGAGAAAGTAGTGGATGTTGTCCAAAATAGTAACAAATTATGAGTAAATTTTACTCATAATGGGTTAAAAAGTTACAGATAAAGGGGTTGATTAACGAAAAGAATCGCTGCGTTCACGCAATTGGGCTATCCGGTTGCCGCCGCCTTCTTGTGCTTTTTTAACGAGTTGCAACGCTTCCTGAACGGCCGCATCGATTGCTTTTGATGGAGGTTTGAGTAAAAAACCGACACTAAGGGTGATTTTTATCAGCCCTTTAGAGGTCGAAAAATTGGATTCTTCGACCGATTGAATAATTTTTTCACACTCTTCAACCGCGAGTTGTTTCGTGTTACGGGAAATTAAAAAAACGAGACGGTCGTCATCCATGTGCCCCAATACGTCAAAAGGCTGTTCGTACATTGAAATCATATCGCCGAGTTTTTTGTAGATTCCGTTGATATCTTCTGGGGGAAGGGTATTAACCAACGAGATATAGTGATCGATTTCGAAGAGTGCCAAGAAAACGGTATTCCCCGATTTTTTACTGCTAAAAGAGCTCATAAGCCCTTTCTCATTGTTGAGTCCGCTTTTGGGATTAATCAGGTTTGGACTAACGGCCACTTGAGATGATTTTCGCAACAGACGTTTAAATACGAAATCGATTTCTTGGGTAGCGACCGATTTCTTTTCACCGTCGATATCGACGGAACATACGAGATCAATATCACGGTAAATTTGATTAAGTCTATAGCGATAAAGGAGAAAAAGGGCCAAGCCGATACAAAAAATGATGATGGTCGTCATTTTGGCGGTTGAAATAGATTGGTTGATAATATGAATTTGATAGTCCATCATATGACCGATATCGGACAAATAGGCACTTCGTGCGTTCATCATCCGCGTATGTCCCGCTTCACGGCCGGAGAGTTGTGCCGCAGACCATATCAGGGCATTGTCACAAAATCCTTCCGAAGATACTTTAAGCGAACGCAATAAGGAAGCTTGTTCTTCGTTTGAAGCAACGAAAGAATCGAAAAATGCTTCTTCACCCGAAAGTTTAACAGAAAGGGCGATTTCGGCAACGGCACCGTTAATTAGAATAGCTGCCATTTTCGGATCGTTTAAATCAGTGGTGACAATTTTTTCGATCAGTAAATGCTGATTTTTTAATGCCGCCAAGCGATCTGAATATTGGGATATTTGGAACAGCTGAGCTGCTAAAACGCTCAAACCGATTCCGAGAATCAACAACCCGACTTTCAGATTAAAAAAGACTTTTCGTATTGAAATAAGCATGGCGATGAATCTCTCCTCTCTGCAAAAAAATGATTATCTATGTTGTGATGGGATAGATTTTATCATAAAGAGTCCAAAAAAACCTATTTAACGGTTTCATAAACTCATTTCGTTTATAATATTATCCTTAACTTGGAGACCAACGGAGTGCCGGAGTGAACGCGGAAAATCATTTTATTGACTCTTTTCGTTCGCTGCGAACCCCTATCGGCGATGACGGTGCATACTTGGGTCATTATGTTTACAGTAAAGATCTGTTCTACGAAAACGTCCATTTTAAACGCACATGGCTTACCCCATACCAAATCGGCTATAAAGCGATGATTGTGAATATTTCCGATGCTGTGGCCATGAATGCGGTTCCGAAATATGCTCTTTTAGGAATCGCAATGCCGAAATCGATGAGTTTTCATCAGATGGATGAACTCTCGCGGGGGATACGTTCTGCCGCACTGGAGTACGGTATCGAGATTATCGGCGGAGATACGATCGGAAATTCGAAAATAGATATTTCCGTCACGATTGTCTCCGAAACGTCCAAGCCGCTGTTGCGAACGGGGATTAAAGAGGGTGATATTATCGCCTATACCGGCGTTATAGGCAAATCGGGGAAGGAACTGCGTTATCTGCTGAGCGGGGGACAGGTTCATACAAAAAGCCGTTTTGCGACTCCGATACTTCGTCACTCTTTTATTCGTCGTGCATATCGTCATTTACGAGGCGGTATGGATATCTCTGACGGACTTTTTAGCGATATCGGTAAACTGTGCGACAGTAATCGTATCGGAGTGCGCTTTAGTCGAAAAATAGCAAAAAATGTCGGTTGCAGCGGCGAAGAGTATGAGATGCTGATCGCTTTTTCTCCACGCAATCTAAAAACGATACGACGCCTCGGAGCGTTGACGCGGACACCGATAGTGCCTGTGGCACAGGTCGTACGCGGAAAATATACCCATTGCTGTAAAGCACACCATTTTTAGGAGTTTCATGGAACGCCAGTATTATTTGCCTCACAGTCCGATCGAATTTCATTTTCGTCAATCTCCGCGAGATTTTGTCGTCGATGAAATACCGCTTTACCCTTTTAGCGGAGAGGGAGAACATCTTGTACTGCATGTTCGCAAAAAAAATCTCTCTACATGGCAAATGGTGGATATTCTGAGCAACCACTTGGGGATCAAAGGGAGGGACATCGGTTATGCCGGGCTTAAAGATAAAAATGCCCAGACCAAACAATATATTTCTCTGCCCCGTAAATACGAATCGGTTTTAGAAAACTTTGAACACGAGGGGATTAAAATCCTCGATAAAACGTATCATAACAACAAAATTCGTGTCGGTCACCTCAAAGGAAACCGTTTTTTCATCCGTCTCAAAAAAGTAAACCCGACATCGGCAAAGAAGATAGCAGAAGCCATTAAAATGATCAAAAAACAGGGAATGCCGAACTATTTCGGATTTCAGCGGTTTGGACTTGACGGCGAAAACTATAAAAAAGGGGAGGCTATTTTGGCCGGAACGTTCAAAGAACGTAACAAAAAACTCTCCCAGTTTTATGTGAATGCATATCAGAGCTTTTTGTTTAACAGTTGGTTGAGCCGACGTATCGAGATTTCTAAATTGGTGGAAGGATTCGCTTTGGACGAGTTGGAGCGGGTTCTGTCGTTTCCCAAAGAAGAAGTTGAAGCGATGAAAAAACAAACACACCCTTTTAAATTGATTCACGGGGATGTGATGATGCATTATCCTTACGGAAAACTGTTCCATTACGAAAGTGCCGAAGAAGTTGAACGTTTTTCAAAACGGGATATTTCGGTCAGCGGGCTTTTGAGCGGAAAACGTGCAACCCGGGCCGTCGGAGTGGCAGGTGAGCTTGAAAAAGAGTTTGACGCGATCAGCAGCGGCATCGACGGGGCACGCCGATACGGATGGATATTTCCCGAAGAGATCGAAGGGGAATATAAAGAAAACGATGCATGGTTTGAGATCCATTTTACCCTTCCCAAAGGATGCTATGCCACCGTTTTGATCGAAGAGATCGCCAAACGTCCAATTCAAACCGATGAAACTCAGGAGTAACCTTTTATGAATCAACACATTACATCCGCAATGTCTCAGGCATTCGGCCGTTTCGCCTCAAAAGAGCACAAAAAATATTTCCAAAACATTATTAACCGCAGTTATGTACGGATGATGGGACTGGATATGAGCGAGTTTGACGCTCCGGATACTTATCCGACACTAAATGCGCTTTTTACACGGAAATTTCGGCATAAGCGTTCATTTTCATCCGATCCGAAAGATATGATTAGCCCGTGTGATTCATTGATTACCGAGTGTGGAAAAATCGAAGACGATACGGCATTGCAAATCAAAGGGATGCGATACAGTGTCGATGAAGTATTGGGGGAGGGGATCAGTGACGATGCCAAAAAAAGTATCCATAACGGAACTTTTGTCAATTTTTATCTCTCACCGCGCGATTATCATCGTTACCACGCTCCGATCGATATGCAGGTTTTGCATGCCGTTCATATTCCGGGTAAACTCTATCCGGTAAATATTCCGTCATTGAAAAAACAGGTCAATTTGTTTATTGAAAACGAAAGGGTAGTTCTGGAGTGTTTAAGCGGAGAGGGGAAACGGTTTTTTATGATCCTTGTCGGAGCCTTGAATGTCGGGAAAATGGTAGTGAGTTTTGAACCGCGGATTCAGACAAACAGTAATGCTTTGAACCCCTCACAGTACAGTTATCGGGATCTGTATCTCAGTAAGGGGGATGATTTTGGATGTTTCATGATGGGATCGACGATTGTTATGCTGTGCGAACAAGAGATGGCAGAATTCGGTATTTCAACCGGGCACAAGGTATCATTTGCCCAAACGATCGGACGGCTTACTTTTTAAAGAGTATTGCCAGTTCGACACTGAGATGGCCGTCGTGTTCGTAGATATCGATACAACTGTCGATCGGCGGATGGAGTTTTAGCAATCCCCCCTGTATCGAGTGAAATACGTGATTGAATTTCGGAAACATCGGGGCGATGATGCGATCGATATGCCCTCTTTTGATGATATGCGCCAATGAAGCGATCCCGCTGTAATAAACCGTTTTATTGAGCGAGCGGGTGATAAGATAGCTGCGCATCAGCTCAATATTTTTGACTAATACTTCTTTTTCCTCTTCGCACAAGACTTTATTTTCGTGAGCTCTTCGGAGTTCTTCGGCAATTTCATCTTCTTCGATCTTGCGGCGATTTTCGATTTCTTGATCCAAAGAGGGATCATATTTTCGGATCATTTCTAAGACATAGTCGCAATCGAGCGGTTTTTTGGCAGTCATATAGGTGTATTTCTGATCATCAATATATTCATGATCCAAGGCTAAAATAAGCTCGGCTACGATGCTGAGATAGATGTATTTGTCTTCTTTATTTAAATCAAATTCAACCCCATGAGCTGAGATTAACGGTTTTGGACCCGCATATTTAAGAGACATACCTTACTCCTGTCTTATTATGGTGCACTTATGGCAACCGTTTTAATGATTATACATTAAAACGGAAGTGCATGATATCACCGTCTTGCACAATATATTCTTTTCCTTCCAAACGCATTTTTCCCGCCTCTTTCGATTTGGCTTCGCCTCCGCAGGCGATGAAGTCTTCATACCCGATCACTTCGGCGCGGATAAACCCTTTTTCAAAGTCGTTGTGGATGACGGCGGCCGCTTTCGGAGCGGTCGTGTTTTTGTGGATTGTCCAAGCGCGAACCTCTTTGACCCCGGCGGTGAAATAGCTCATGAGTCCAAGTTTATCGAACCCTTTACGGATGATTTGCTCTAGGCCTGATTCTTCGACGCCCATATCGCGTAGGAATTCATCACGCTCGTCATCTTCCATACCGACGAGTTCTTCTTCGATTTTTGCGCAGAGTTTGATCACTTCGCATCCGTGTTTGGCAGCGTGTTCGCGGAGACGCTGAACGTATTCGTTATCTTCGCTAAGGCCGTCTTCATCGACGTTTGCACCGTACATGATCTCTTTGGCACTGAGCAGACGCACTTCGTTGATCAGTTTTTCATACATTTCGGAATCGGCTTTCGGGAAGTTGCGCGCAAGATTTCCCTCCGCCAAATACTCCGCTAACTCTTCGGCAAACGCCATCATTGCCGCCGCATCTTTTTCATTTTTCGCCTGTTTTTTGAGACGCTCGATACGGTTGGTCAACACTTCGATGTCGGCGAAGATCAGTTCGTTTTCGATAATTTCGACATCCGAAAGAGGATCGATACGCCCTTCGGTATGGACGATGTTGTCGTCTTCGAAACAACGGACGATCTGTAAGATGACTTCGGTTTCGCGGATGTTGGAGAGGAATTTGTTCCCCAATCCTTCACCTTTGCTGGCACCTTTTACAAGTCCTGCAATGTCTACGAAATCAAGAGTCGAGTGTTGGATACGCTCAGGATTGACAATTTTTGCCAGTTCGTTCAAACGGATATCGGGTACCGGAACGGTCGCTTTGTTCGGTTCGATTGTACAGAACGGATAGTTTGCCGCTTCGGCATTTTGTGCTTTGGTGAGTGCGTTAAAGGTAGTCGATTTTCCGACGTTCGGTAATCCTACGAGTCCGATTGATAAGCCCATGAAGTGTTTCCTTAATAGTGTTTCGATGCGATAAAGTATTGGCGCAATTATAATACAGTGTTGTTGAGTGGGGACTGAGAGAGGGTTTTCCCGATTAGATCGGGAAAGGAAAAGAAGTTATTGGCAGTGCTCCATGAGCCAATTGAGGGTCATACGTACACCTGCACCCGTGCCGCCGTAGGTGTGGACATCCCATGCACTCTCGGTGTAGGCGGAGCCTGCGATGTCGAAATGGACCCATTTTTCTTTCATATTTTCATCGATGAAGTTGTCAAGGAAGAGGGCAGCCGTAATCGCCCCGCCGTATGGTTTGGATGAGACATTGCACACATCGGCGAGGTCGCTTTTGATCAGTTTTTTGAGATGGCGGTTGAACGGTAAAATACCGCAGTACTCTCCGCTTTGTTTCGCTGCATCGACCCATTCTTGTTTGAGTGTTTCGTTATGTCCCATAACACCTGTGGTATACGGCCCGAGAGCGACCATACACGCACCTGTTAAAGTGGCGTAATCGAAGATGTAATCGGCATTGACGTTTGCCTGTGCATAGCCGAGAACGTCGGCGAGGACTAAGCGCCCCTCCGCATCGGTATTGCGCACTTCGATCGTCTTGCCGTTTTTGGCACGGAGGACGTCGTCAGGTTTGTAGGCGTTGCCGCCGATCATGTTTTCGACCGCTCCGACGAAAGCGTGCACTTCGATATCGAGTTTTAGCTCGCTTACCGCTTTGATGATCCCCATAACGGCGCAGGCTCCGGCTTTATCCATTTTCATCGTTACCATCGATGCCGCGGCTTTAAGGCTGAGACCGCCGCTGTCGTAGGTGAGACCTTTACCGACGAGAGTGATCACTTTTTTCGCCTTGGCGGGTTTGTAAGCGAGATGGATCAGGCGGGGAGGGTTGATAGATGCGCGTCCGACGCTGAGCATAGCAAACATCTTCTCATCTTCCAGTCCGTTAACATCCAAAATGGTACATTCCAATCCGTTCTTATCGGCCAGAGTCTCGGCAGTAACCGCAATCCCCTGCGGTGTCATGTCATATGGGGTTTGATTGACGATGTCACGGACGAAATTGGTCGCTTTTGCGATGATAAGCGTTTGAGTCAGTATGGATTCAAGTGTATCGGCATCATTGACGGTTTTGTCATGATTTTCGGTCGAAAATATCACTTCCGTCAAAGAGGAGGGTTTCGGTTCGGATTTGTAAGCATCGAATTTATAGCTTCCCAATACGGCACCTTCGATCAGGGCGGCAAAATGTTCAGCGGAGTATTGGGAAAGTTTAAGTGATGCATACGAGTAGTTCATAGCCGCCTTGAGAGCTGATGCCATAGCACTTCGGTAGAGTTCGTTCGATGCTTCTTTATCGATACCGCAAACGAGGATGCGGTGCTCATGCAGGGCACAAAGTTGCTCGTTTTCCGCTTTAAATCCCGCTTGGGCTAAAAGAGCGGAATGTGGGTGAGATTCCAATTCGTTGGCGTTGATAAATTCCAAAGTCAGATCGGCGGCGATCGTTTCCAAGGGTTGATTAATAAGTTTGACGTTCACGGCGTTTCTCCAAAAGTTTTTTTTCTAAGCGGTTCATATTATGAATAATACCCCAAACCACGAGGATAATCAGCGGGATGGCAAAAAACCAGTGCGCTTTGATCCATCTGAGGAGCGACAAAATTTCTTCTCCGTAGTAATACGCAGGAATGATCGTCAGTGCCGCCCAAAACCATGCGCTGATAAGATTGATAAAAGCGAATTGGCGTGCCGAATATTTGGTAAGGCCGATCGCCATCGGGATGACGGTACGCATGCCGTACATATAACGCTGAATGAAAATAATCGGCCAGCCGTATTTTTTCAACAGCAAATGGGCGATTGCGAATTTTCGGCGTTGGGAACGGAGTTTTTCGTGGATATATCTTTTATTGAACCGTCCGATATAAAAATAGATCTGATCTCCTACGAAACCGCCGACTCCAGCAACGAAAATCGAGATACTTAGCGACATATCTCCCGTATGGGAGAAAATTCCCGCCATAATCAACCCCATTTCACCTTCTAAAATACTCCAGACAAAGAGGACTATATAGCCGTATTCTTTCAGCCATTCGATAAAAAGTTGTTCCACGAATCCCCTTGGAGTAGTATTTTAATAGGAAAAAGGCAAACTTTTTCCCCTCATTATGCTCTTATCCCTCAGCTGAGGGGAAAATTATTCATCAAAGTTCAACATCTCTTTGGCCTGGATCATATCTTTGTCTCCTCGGCCGGAGAGGGTCACGATAACCAGTTTGTCTTTGATGTCAGGCATCTTTTTCAAATAGGCGACGGCATGTGAACTTTCAAAGGCAGGAATAATTCCCTCACGGCGGCTTAACCATACAAAGGCGTCCAATGCTTCGGCATCGGTGATATTATCATAACTGACCGTATCGTTATCTTTGTGAAAGGCATGTTCCGGTCCGATTCCCGGGTAATCCAATCCTGCGGAGATCGAGTGGGCTTCGAGAATTTGACCGTCTTCGTCTTGGAGGAGGTAGCTCATCTGACCGTGCAACACTCCGGGACGTCCATGGAGAAGCGAACAGCCGTGTTTATCGGTATCGACTCCCAAGCCACCTGCCTCGATCCCGATGCAGCGGACCTCTTTGTCCTCTAAAAAATGCTGAAACGTACCGATTGCATTGGAGCCGCCGCCGATACAGGCGATGACGTAATCAGGAAGACGGTTCTCTTTTTCGAGAATCTGAGCACGGGCTTCACACCCGATAATTGCCTGAAAATCGCGTACCATCATCGGATAAGGGTGCGGTCCGGCAACGGTACCGATAATATAGAAAGTATCGCGTGCGTGGGTGACCCAGTGGCGAATCGCATCGTTCATCGCGTCTTTGAGAGTTTTGCTTCCACTCTCAACCGCATGGACTTTGGCTCCGAGGAGTTTCATCCGAAAGACGTTGAGTTCCTGACGGGCGACATCTTTGGCACCCATGAAAATCTCACATTCCAATCCCAGCAATGCCGCGATCGTAGCAGTGGCGACGCCGTGCTGACCTGCTCCTGTTTCGGCGATGACTTTCTTTTTCCCTAGGCGTTTTGCCATTAGCCCCTGTGCGATAACATTGTTGACTTTATGAGCTCCGGTATGGTTCAGGTCTTCGCGTTTCAGGTAGATTTTCGCCCCGAGTTCGCTAGAGAGGTTTTCCGCATAATACAAAGGGCTCGGACGTCCGACATAATCACGAAGATAGCCGTCTACCTCTTTCCAAAAGGTTTCGTCGCATCGGATCTCTTTATAGGCCTCTTCCAACTCTAAAAGTGCAGGCATAAGTGTTTCAGGGACGTAGCGCCCTCCGAAAATTCCGAAATGACCGTCGACGGGATCGAATTTAGAAGGCTTAGGGATATACATCAATCGACTCCAATAACGGTATATACTTCGACAAGATCGCGCAGTTTGGATTGACCGCTTAAAAAGTCAAGCCCCATGACAAAGCAGGCTTCGACACACTCTGCACCCACTTTGTTGATCAGATTAGCGGCAGCATAGGCGGTTCCTCCGGTGGCGATCAAATCGTCCATCAGCAGCACACGAGGCGATTCGACTCCCGAAAAGGCGTCGATATGAATTTCCACTTCATCGACACCGTATTCGAGCGAGTATTTTTCCGATACGGTTGTGTAGGGAAGTTTTCCCTTTTTGCGGATAGGGACGAATCCGACACCGAGCATTTGAGCCAAAGCCGCTCCGAAGATAAATCCTCTCGCATCGATTCCCGCAATATGGGTGAGATTATAGCCGCTGTAACGCTCAGCCAAATGATTCATTAAGACTTTGAATGCATCTTTATCGGCCAGGAGGGTTGTAATGTCTTTAAAAATGATGCCCGGTTTGGGAAAATCGGGAATATCACGTATCGCATTGATCAAAACAGCTTTGTCTTGTATCGATAATGTCATGAGAATCCTTTGCAAAATATCTTAGGTAAATTAAATCAGTGCGTCGATGCGCCCTTCAAGCTCTTTAATTTTGATTTGCAGGCGATCTGTTTCGGAACGATGCTTCGAATTACGCTGTTTGAGCGATTTGACCTCGTTGCGAAGGTTATTGAGCTCTTCGCTGAGAATATCGACATTCCCAAGCGCTCGTTGGAGTTGAATCTGATATTTTCGGATCAAAACTTCGGCTTCTTTGAGGGTGATTTTCATCATTTCGCTGCTGCGTTGTTCTTTGACGGTGATACTGCGAAAATAGAACATTTTCACCAAAAAGAAAAGTGCCCCCAATGTTACAACGGTAAGTAATGACCATTCGAAAAACATCGTTTATCCTTTGATAGCCTCTATTTTATCTACACGGCCGCAGTGGCGGCCCCCTTCGAATTTTCCGGCAATCCAGGCATCGAGAATCGACTCGGCGACACCTTGTCCTACAATCCGTTCTCCGAAGCATAAGACGTTGGCATCATTATGACCCCGTGCAACAGTTGCCGTATAGGCGTCATGGCATAGCGCCGCGCGGATTCCGTGAAACCGGTTGGCCGCCATCGACATGCCGATTCCCGACCCGCAGATCAAAATCCCCTGAGCGGCAGGATCGGCAAGGACATTTTCACACACTTTGACGGCATAATCGGGATAATCGACACGCTCTTTGCTGAAGGGACCCAAATCGATCACTTCATGTCCTTTTGTTCGGAGAAGCTCTACCGTAAAGTTTTTCAAATCGATTCCGGCGTGATCGGTGGCAATATAAAATTTCATAGTTCTCCTTAATTGAGTAAGAGGTGCAGCAGCCCTTCGATAGGCCACATTACCAACGGAATTTTCAGCGGGGTAACCAATATGATGATGATAACAATCATTCCATAAGGTTCGGCTTTGGCAAAAAATTCGGCTACGGCTCGTACTTTATATTTTAGGGCGAGATAGGTAATAAAATGGGCTCCGTCGAATGCCGGAATAGGCAGAAGGTTGAATACCGCCAATACGACATTAATAAGAAGGAGTTTGATAACGAGTAAATAGGCGAAAACATAACCGATTCCATCTGTTTCGGTCGGTTGTGCCAAGGAAAGGAGAATCACCGAAAATAAGGTTGCAAGGAAGAGGTTATAGGCGATCCCCGCCAAACTCACCTGCATTGCGGCATTGTAGCCGCCGTTGCGGATAACGGTTTGGATATTTACCGGAACGGGTTTGGCCCATCCGAATAAGAATCCGCTGGACGCTCCTAAAAGCATCGGGAGAAAATAGGTCATTAACGGAACGAGAATCGATCCGAACGGATCGATATGGATGAGGGGATTGATACTCAATCTGCCTGCATGTTTTGCCGTGTTGTCGCCGTATTTGTAAGCGACCCATCCGTGCATGATTTCATGTCCGATAATGGCAATCAGCAAAGCGACGATCGCCGCAGCGATCTCGAGCATATCAATAGAGTTCATGGTCGTTGGCGTCTTCGCGTATTCTCTCCGCAACGGCACGGCTTAGCGGCTCGGGTTGTTCCAAATCGTACGGTGTTTTGCCGATACGATCCCAACGGACTTTGTAGTCGGCATCCATGCTGAAATAGACAAACCACGGCGTCCCTTCGATCAAGCCGTACGGAACGGCTCCCCAAAAACGGCTGTCGTTAGAGTGGTCGCGGTTATCTCCCATCATAAAATACTGTTTCTCGGGTACTTGAATCGGTCCGAAATTGAACAGTTCCATCGGAAAAATGCCGTTGTCGGTAATTTTTTCGTCGTTATGGATCCCATGGTGCTCTTTGGCATACGGATTTTTAACCCATAGTTTCCCTTCGACTTCGACGAGTTCATATCCTTTGAACATTTCTCGGGCGTAGTCGTCCCCTTCTCTAGGGTGGATATAAAGAATTTTGTTCATCAAAAAGAGTTCGTCTCCCGGCAAGGCGACACATCGTTTGACATAATGAAGCTGGGTATTGTTCGGATAGCGGAAAATGACGATATCGCCTCGTTTGGGTTCGTCGCCGTCGATAATATGGCCGTCCGTCCCCGGAATCAAGGGGATTTCTAAAAACGGGATGTGCGGAGTCGAAATACCGTAGGCGAATTTTTTCGCAAACAGATGATCTCCGACGAGCAGGGAGTCTTTCATCGATCCGCTTGGGATTCGGAAAGCCTGTGCGACAAAGAAAATGACAAAAAGGACGATGATAATCGTGCCGGTCCACGTATTGGAAAATCGGTAGGCGCTGTGTAAGCCGTTAACTATTTTTTTCTTCAAGGATTACTTCTCTTCTTCTGCATGGATTTGAGCGGCTTTAAGGGTATTGGAAAGAAGCATTGCGATCGTCATCGGCCCTACGCCGCCCGGGACGGGTGTAATATACGATGTTTTCGCAGAGACGGCATCGTAATCGACGTCACCGACGAGACGGCCGTCATCGGCACGGTTAATCCCGATATCGACGATGATCACATCTTCTTTGACCATATCTGCTTTGATGAGATTGATGACTCCCGCACCGACTAGGATAACGTCGGCGGCAAGAGTGTGTTTTTTCAAATCATCGGTAAAAATATGGCAAATTTCGACTGTGGCATTCGCGTTGAGCAACAGTGCAGCCATCGGTTTTCCGACGATGTTGGAAGCACCGACGACACAGCAGTTTTTTCCTTTGACATCGATGTCGTATTCGGCTAAAAGTTCCATAACACCCAGCGGAGTACAAGGGACGAATCCGTCTAATCCTGTCGCCAAACGTCCGACGTTGTAAGGATGGAATCCGTCGACGTCTTTGGTCGGAGCGACGATTTCGAGGATTTTGGTGGTATCGATATGTTTGGGAAGGGGAAGTTGGATCAATATCCCGTCGATATTGGGATTGAGGTTCATCATCTCGATGGTTTTGATGATCGCTTCTTGGGAGATGTCTTCGGGCATCTCATGGGTAACGGAGTAAAAACCGGCACGGTCGCACGCTTTTTTCTTCATGCCGACATACGCTTGGCTCGCAGGATCGTGTCCGACCAGGATCACGGCCAGGCCGGGGACTCTTCCTGTTTTCATTTTGAGTTCTTTTGCCCCTGCCGAGACCTTTTCCTCAATTTTTTTTGCGAGCGCTTTACCGTCTAGTATCTGCATTTAATCACCGTAAAATTCTTTTTGGGTATGATACCGATAAAAGACTAATATTTGGTTAAAGGGTGAGAGTGCGAGGGGTTTTTATTCTACTTTTAGCATTGGGGTTGAGCGCATCGGAATCATTTATCACCAAAGAAGAGTATGCCGCAGGACTTTACCATAATCCGCGCGGCGTCGGATGCCATTTATGCCACGGCGAAGAGGGAGAAGGAAAACTGATCGCCCGCTATATCGATAAGGGTGAATCAAAAGTGTTTGCGGGAAACGCTATCAAAAAACTCCCTTTCCGGGAGTTTTATGAAAAAGTAAACAGCCGTATCGTCGGCATGCCCCGCTATTATTTGACCGATACCGAAATACAGACTCTGTATTATTATCTCCACCGCGAGGAGTTTAAAAATGCCGCTGCAAAATCCTCAAAACCTCACTGATCTCGTCGAGTCGGGTCAGTTGGACCCTCTTCGGGCTCTTGCTATCCCCGTAGTCCGTCACCAAAACCGCTCACAGTCGTTTCGTTCGGCGATGATGCTCTCTCCTCATAATATTAAACATTTGACCAAGATCCCTGAATTGAAAAGCGAGTGTTTGATGCTAAACCTCGAGGATGGGGTAAGCAAAGAACAAAAGCCGTATGCACTCGCTTTGTGTGCGATTGCGTTAGCATTTTTCCCTAAATGCGATAAAAAGCTGATCGTTCGGGTCAATCCTTTGGATGAGGGGGGAGCAGAAGAGATTTTGTTTTTGAATCCGTTTATGCCCGATGGGATACGTGTCCCGAAAATTCGCTCGGTTCAGGATGTCAAACGAATTTTGACATTGGTTGATGATGGAATTGAGGTTCATCTTTCGATTGAAACGAAAGAGGCATGGCTGGCACTCAAAGAGTTTGCGATCGACGAACGGATCAAAGCCTATTATTTGGGAGTGTTGGATCTGTTCGCCGATTTAGGTCTCTCCCAATCTCTTTTGTTGCCCGACAATCCTTCCGTCCATTATATGCTGTCGCATTTTCTTTTTACCTCCCGCTCCTGCGGTGTTAAACCGGTATCGTTTGTGTATCAGGACTACAAAAACAGTGAAGGGTTGCGCAACTGGCTCGAATTGGAAAAAATGATGGGCTTTGACGCCAAAGGGTGCATTGCTCCGGCTCAGGTAGAGCTGATTCATGAAGTCTTCGGATACAGCGAATCCGAAATCGGACGGTGTCGGGAGATCATTAAACTTTTTGAAGAGCGCGCAGCCAAAGGGATTAGCGGATTTGTGGACGAACGATACGGTTTCATCGATGAGCCGATTTATAAGGGGGCATTAGCCATTGTAAAACAGTGCGGATTATGATTCGGCTACGACCTGATTTCTTCCGTTGTGTTTCGCCGTATAAAGGCAGTTATCGCTGTTTTTGACGATTGTTTCCAGCGTATCTTCTTCTTTTAGTTCAGCTACGCCGATACTAATCGTGATGTGACCGATGATGCCGAAATCGTATTGCGCAATCGCTTCGCGCAGTTTTTCTCCGACACTTACTGCCGCAGTGATCTGTGTTTCCGGGCAAATGACCATAAATTCTTCACCGCCGTATCGTCCGACTATATCGCTGTCGCGAATGTGTTTGGAGAGGAGGGCGGCGACGGTGGTGAGAGCAAAATCTCCGCATTGGTGACCATAGGTATCATTGATCCGTTTGAAATGATCGATATCCATGATAAGCACAGAGAGAGGACGATGGTAACGATGTGCTTTATTGACTTCGCTTTGCAGTGAATCGCTCAGTTTTCGTCGATTGAATATACCGGTCAACTGGTCGATCACCGATATTTTCTCAAGCTCTTTTTTATCCGTTATATCCGTTGCTACGGAGACATACGAGGTAATTTCGCCGTTATCGTTTTGTATAGGGATAATCGTCTGCTCAAGCCAATATTCATGTCCGTCTTTACGGATATTTTTGACTTCGCCTTGCCATTTCTCGCCGTTTTCTATCGTCCTCCACAGCGCATTGTGAAATTGTTGCGATGTATCGGGATGTTTAATGAGATTGATCTTTCGACCGATCAATTCGTCTCTGTCATAGCCGGTCACTTTTTCAAAAGCGGAGCTGACGGCGGTAATGATGCTGTTGGTTTTGGTCGTAACGGTTACGACGTATTTATCGATGATTCCGGCAAAGCGTTTGAGCTCGCTGTTCGAGACAAGAAGGGCTTTTTGGAGTTTGGAAGGGGTGATAGATGCGTACAATGCGAGGGGAATACTGACTAAAATACTTAAAATAACGACCAAAATCGCGGACTGGATATTGGAAAGTACGAGAGAATATTCGTATTGGGCTTTCGGCTTCAGGATTAAAATCGCATCATCGTCGTTGTGCAGTACATCATTGAGGGGAAAGGTATAAAAATCTTTTCCCGTATAGGTGCCTGAGAGGATTTTAGACGTTTCGTTCGGAAAAATATCGGTTAATTCGTTTTGTTTTCCGGTATATTTCGACCATGAGAGCGTGTCATCCGGGGCGATGATAATATTTCCTTCCTTATCGATGATATAGTGTTCGAATACTGCAGAGGTTCGTATGGAGCTCAGGAGATTATTAGTCAACATATTGACGATGACGATACCTTTAAAGGTGCCGTTGTGATAAATCGGCGTTGCAATCCGAATTGTGGGGCGAAAGGGGACCTCGACTTTGCCGTTTTCAATATTGAGATCCAGTTTGGAATGCCATATCGTTTCATTCGGAAGGGTTCGGACGATTTGAAAATAATCGCGTGTGCTTTTGTCCTGAAGTTTTGCCGAATCGACGATGAATGGGAGACTCGATTCATTGAGTCTGTCGACGCGAATTTTCTCTTTGCCTTCCGCATCGATAAAACGTGCCTGCATCACCTGTTTGTCGGACATCGTAATCGTTAAAAAAAGCTGATCCATAGCGAGGGTATTATGCGAATCGGGATTTTGGAGATAGTCGAATAAAATTTGGCTTTTTGAGAGAGCAAATACCATTGCGTCCATTTTGTCGATGATCGGCTTGAAGAGGTTGTTTTTTTTATTGAATGCAACCTCTTCGGCATTTTTATCGATCCGTTCTTGAATATCGATCATTTGAATTTTATACCCGACGAGGGAACCGAATAGGGCGATAGTGATACCGAAAATTATAAAATAGAGGGTAAAAACAAATCTAAAATTTTTGTTACGCATAAAAAATCCTGATTAAACCTATAAAATCTATTACTAATTATATTCTATCTAAATAGGTTTAAAATCTAAATATTTATAATGCATACTTATTTTATAATAAATAATAACGTATAAAAATAATGATAAATATCTATTTGATAATGATATAAACGCGGATACGGATCAGTGTTTTCTGCTCGGGTTTGGGATAGCGTGAATGGGCAAGGTCTATGGTTTGCAGTGTTAACTCGTCCAGCGGTGTTCCAAGCCGGTTTTTCAGCAAATGCAGATCGGAGATCGTCCCGTCAGTGTTGAGGTAGAATTCAACGACATTATTGTCATCCGGATCGATCTCATCATCCGGACGTTCGCGTAAGAGTCGTGTCCCGACAATTTCGTTAATCTTTCGGATACGTTGGAGATTATCGATAATGTAATGCTGTTCACCTGAAGAGAGGGCAAAAAATTCGTCGCCGTAATGGTGAAGTACGGATTGGGGAAGGGTGTCGCGATCGGCTTGCGTATAGTGTGGAAGAATAGTTGATACAGGTTCTTCCGGGAGTTTAGAATCAGTTTCTCTTACTGTTTGTGATTTCGATTCGATTATGTGTTTTCGGATCGGTATGGAGGAATCAGCAAGAGGTTGATCCTGCGGTTTGGGAGGTTCTTCGGAGAGTTGCGAGAAACTCTCTTCATCGGTAAGGGTAACTCCGAACCGTTTTTCATGAATAATCGGGTGCTCTTTTTCTGTGTGATGGAAGACGAACCAAAACAGCGACACTACACCGATGTGAAGTATCGCGGCGAGGAGGAATGCGAACAGCGAACGGGAAGTTTTCATTCTCCGATTATAGCGGGTCTTTTTAATAGCCTGTCAAGTTATACCAGACCCGGTAACGAATAAGCGTTTTTTGCTCCGGTCGCGGGTATTTGGAGTAGGCCAATTCGATCACCTCTTTGGTCGTGTCGTCCAGAATGGAGAGACGGCTGTTTTTAAGAAAATGAAGATCGGAAATACTACCGTCGGGATAGAGATAAAATTCGATCATGTTGGTGTCGTCGGTGCGGATATTGTCGGGTATTTTGGAACGTCCGTACCGATCGAGTACTCCCTGCGTGATACGGCGCATAAGCTCTTGATTGTCGATAATGTATTTTTGCTCTCCGGCCGAAAGTTCGCTGAATTTATCGCCGTATAGACGCTGAATACTGTCGGTAATACGGGTTGAACCCCGTGTCATGACTTGTTGTGCCGAGCCGTCTGCTTTGGAGAGGATATCGTAAAGCCCCTGTTCCTTTTTTGGGATACTCTGGCGTTCGATCGTGGCAACGGGTTTTGCAACATGCTGCTCGAATGCTTTACGTGGAGCCGGCATCGGTTCGACAGGTTGCGGCGGAGTATTTTGTGGAGGTACGGGTATCGGTTTTTGAACGGGAAGAGGGGCCTTGGGTTGTTTTAACTGTTCGCCGCGCGGGATGGAACGTTTGATCTGAGGTTTTGGGATATCGTTTTTGACCAAGGCTTCTTTTTGAATTTTAGGGCGCTCTTTCAGAGAAAGTTTAAAGCGTTGTTCCTCTTTGGGTTCCGGTTGAGGCGGTGGCGGAGGAGGCGTCAATTGGTTTAATATAATAAAGAGCAATACAACGATGAGATGGACGAGAAAAGCGATGATCAGGGCGTATAGTGAAAAAGATTGGGTTCGCTTCATGGTCTCAAAAAATGTTTAGATAAGGCGCAAAACGTGCGACGGAGGAAATTGTACCTTGAATTTCCTAATGAAAGATATCATTTATTTCAAGATACAGGTGGAGTTTTGGGAATCTATCGGTTTGGAATGTGTGTAGGTATCGTTTCAGATTGTTTGATTTCGGTCATAGTCACTCGATTGTTCTTCATCCGGGGATGAATCCTCTGGAACGTTATCCGGAACAAACTCTTTCCAGCTTCGGAAAACTTCCATATAATCAATACTGCCTGAATTTTTTGGGTCAAGTGAAAACTGCGGAGCGTCGAAGTTGTTTAATGACGTAATATTTTCGATTCCGAGAGCAAATTTTTCTCCATTATCCGACGCATTGATAAAAGACTGAATCTGTGCGATCCGACCGTCGGAATTGATGCCGAAATCGAAATCCAATCGAAGATTGACATTTTTCAAAAGCGGTGCCAGTTGTTTCGGGTCGCTTAAGACCATATAAGAACCGTATATTTCTTTCGAAAGGATGGACTCGGAATACATTTTTTGGATCATTGCGTCGGTAATCGTTAACATTAATTGTATCGATTGATTCCGATCAAGCGAAACATGTACTTTTTGG
>NZ_CALDDG010000048.1 GCF_937936435.1 uncultured Sulfuricurvum sp.
CAGAGCATCTTAAATCGGCTCCGACAAATCCTGACCGAAAGCCGCAAAAATCCCTTTGTCCGAATCGAGACGGAAGATATTTTAGATCATTAAGCATCATGAAAAACACCTATTACAAAACGGTTACGCCTTCTATTCTACAACTGCATTTCGTATCCTAATTCGATAAAATACCTCTATGAAAAACACTCTATTACGTTTACAAAACATCTCTAAATCGTATGACGATGCCCTCGTTCTCAAAAATATCGATTTAGAGATATACAACGGTGAATTTTTAACCCTTTTAGGACCGAGCGGGTGCGGGAAAACAACCATATTGCGAATCATCGGCGGATTCGAAGAGATCGATAGCGGAACCCTTTTTCTGAACGATGAAGAGATATCCAAACTTCCTCCGAACAAACGAGGGTTCAATACCGTATTCCAAAGTTATGCCCTCTTTCCCCATCTCAATGTCTTCGACAACATCGCTTTCGGTCTCAAAATGAAAAAAATGCCGAAAGAGAAGATAACGCAAGAAGTACAAGACGCACTGGCACTGGTTCAGCTTGGACAGTTCGGGCAGAAAATGGTTCACGAACTCTCCGGCGGGCAGCAGCAGCGTGTCGCCATTGCCCGTGCGATTGTCAACAAACCCTCTATTTTGCTCCTGGATGAGAGCTTGAGCGCTTTAGACTATAAACTCCGCAAAATGATGCAGATCGAACTCAAACAGATGCAGCGGAAACTGGGAATCACCTTTTTATTCGTCACTCACGATCAGGAAGAGGCCCTCAGCATGAGTGACCGTATTGTCGTCATGAATAATGGTAAAATCGAACAAATTTCTACCCCAAAAGAGGTATATGAAAACCCGAAAAATATTTTTGTGGCGAACTTCATCGGACAGACCAATCTCCTCGAAGCGGTATTGATCGATCGGGATAAAGCGTTGTTCGACATCGAAGGCAAAGAAATGGTGTTGGAACATTTCATCTCCAAAACCGCCGCGACCCAATTTACCGTTCTGATCCGTCCCGAAGATTTTCGATGTGAACGAAATCTCGAAGACATCCGTTCAAACAACTATTTTGAAGGGGAACTAAAAGAGATCATTTATAAAGGGGTCACAATCGACCTGATTATCGATCTTAGCGACGGGAAAACCGTCTTCGCCAGCGAGTTTTACAATGAAGACAGCGATGCACTGGAGTATACCGTAGGGCAAAAGCTCTATATCTACTGGAACGACGGATGGGAAAGTATCCTTGAAAACTAAAGCCGGTTGGTTTGGAAAACTTTCCATATTCGGAATATCGTCATGGCTGGTCCTTTTCGGGCTATTGCCGTTCCTACTCGTCTTTATCGCCAGTTTTCTCACACGTGGGGACGAGGAGCTAATCCTCTATACTTTCAGCACTGAGAGTTATCTCAAAATTTTCGATCCGCTTTATCTGGATGTTTTTCTCATCTCGTTTAAACTCTCTGCGATCTCCACGCTGATATGCCTAGTCATCGCATTCCCTTTTGCCTATTTTCTTTCTCAGGTCTCCCGCAAATACACCTCGTTACTGCTGGTACTGACGATCATCCCGTTTTGGACCAGTTCGCTGGTTCGCACGTACGCATTGGTCGTTATTCTAAAAACCAAAGGGGTGATGAACGCCGTTTTAATAGGGATGGGAATAGTTAACGAACCGATCGAAATTATCTACACCGACGTCGCTGTCATTATCGGTATGGTCTATACCCTTCTGCCGTTCATGATTCTGCCGCTGTATGCATCATTCGAAAAGTTCGATAAACGTCTGATCGAAGCAGCGCTCGATCTGGGTGCCGATCGACAAACCGTCATGGTCCGGATTATTATCCCCCTCGTCCTTCCGGGGATCATCGCCGGTATCAGTCTCGTATTTCTCCCCTCTTTAGGGATGTTTTTTATCTCCGATCTCCTCGGCGGTGCGAATGATCTCGTCATCGGGAACTTTATCAAAAATCAGTTTCTCACTTTCCGCGACTGGCCGTTCGGCAGTGTCGCCAGCGTCATCCTGACTTTTCTCATGCTTTTGCTAATTTGGGTCTATTCACTTGCCGATAAAATCAATAAAAAGAAAAACGATGAACTTTTTTAAACGGCTCTATCTTTTTTCGGTCTTCTCTTTTTTATATCTACCGATTTTCATTTTGATTCTCTATTCATTCAACAATTCTAAATACTCCCTCAACTGGAGCGGATTTACGCTGAAATGGTATGACAAACTAATGGAGAACGAGGAGCTGCTCGACGCCGCTATCCACTCGATCATGGTAGCGACAAGCTCCTCGCTTATCGCAACATTACTCGGAAGCATCGGTGCCGTCGCTTTTTTTCGATACACTTTTTCCGGTAAAAAATTGTTAAACGCCATCGTCTTCATCCTCATTATGTCACCCGAAATCGTCATGGGAATCGCATTGCTCATACTGTTCGTACTGCTCAACATTCAACTCGGTTTTACCTCGCTTTTGATTGCCCATATCTCGTTTTCTCTCCCGTTCGTACTGGTTACCGTGATGAGCCGTCTAAGCGGTTTTGACAAAAATATTATCGAAGCCGCCCGTGATCTGGGTGCCGGAGAGATGGATATTTTCACACGCGTCATCCTACCGAACATACTTCCCGCCGTAATCGCGGGGTTTTTACTCAGCTTTACCCTTTCGCTGGATGATGTCATCATCAGTTTTTTTGTGAGCGGAACCGATTTCGAGATCCTTCCGATCAAGATCTTTTCGATGGTACGGCTCGGAGTAAGTCCCGAGATTAATGCCTTATCTGCTATCATGTTCACCTTTACTATCGTGGTAGTCGCACTATCTCAATTTTTAATCAGGGAGAGAATTCAATGAAAAAAATCCTTTCAGGTTTATTGCTGCTCGGGTCTGTGGCATTCGGAGCCGATAACGTATTATACGTCTACAATTGGAGCGAATATCTGCCCCAAAAAGTGATCAAGCAATTTGAAAAAGAGAGCGGGATAAAGGTCAAGTATTCAACGTACGACAGCAATGAAGCGATGTATGCCAAGATCAAAACCGATAAAAAAAGCAGTTACGACATTATCGTCCCTTCCACATACTTCGTCAGCAAAATGTCAAAAGAGGGATTACTCGCTCCGATCGACAAAAGCAAGATTCCCAACTTCAAGAATCTAGACCAAACTCTCCTCTACAAACCGTTCGATCCGAAAAACGACTATTCCGTTCCGTATCTATGGGGAAGCACCGGAATTTCCTACAATTCGGCACTTTTGGGCAAAGGGGCTGTTACCTCTTGGGCCGATCTATGGAATCCGAAATACAAAAAATCGGTTCTCCTCACCGACGATCTGCGCGAAGTATTCGGAATGAGTCTCAAAGTACTCGGATACAGCGCCAACGACACCGATCCCAAACATATCGAACAGGCTTATCAAAAGCTTCTGGCTCTCAAACCCAATGTCAAAGTATTCAATTCCGAGTCTCCTAAACAGGTTTATCTGAGCGAAGAGGTCAAACTCGGTATGAATTTTAACGGCGAAAACTATATGGCAAACCAGGAGTCGCCTGATTTGAAATACGTCTATCCGAAAGAAGGGATCATGCTCTGGGTTGATTCTCTGGTCATTCCGAAAAATGCCAAACATATCGACAGTGCCCATAAATTTATCAATTTTCTTCTAAAACCGGAAATCGGAAAAATCATTTCCGAAGAGATCGGCTACGCGTCTCCGAATGCCGCATCGGTCAAACTTCTTCCTAAAGCGGTACAGTCCAACCGAATCATCTATCCGAATGCTCAGGACCTGAAAAACAGCGAATTCCAAACCGATATCGGCAGTGCCGTCAAAGTGTATGAAAAATACTGGGAACGTTTCAAAGCTCTCAAATAGTATCCGCCGCTATCATCAATTATCCAAAGGTGGGGTATGATTCCCCCACTCTTTCCTAAAGATACCGACCATGCAAAAAGCTTATAATCATATTCTTCTAGTCGTTTTACTCGCAGCGCTTACCTCCGTGACCCCTTTAGCGATCGATACCTATCTTCCTTCCATGCCTGAAATCGCCCGTTTTTTGCATGTCGGAATCGAAAAAATCGAGATGACGATCAGTATCTTTTTACTCTTCTTTGCCGTAGGACAGCTTATCGGAGGGATACTCTCCGACCGTATCGGCAGGCGCAGCACCGCTTTGATCGGATTGTCGCTCTTTGCCGCAGCCGATTTTGCCCTCTTTCTGACCACTACCCTCGAAGAACTCTACCTCTTCCGCGGAATGCAGGCCCTTGCAGGAGGATTGGCCATCGTCAACGCTCCGGCGATAGTGCGCGATCTGTTTCACGGAAAAGAGGCAGCCAAAATCTTTTCGACCATAGCTTCGATTACGATGATTGCACCGATGGTCGCCCCCGCTTTGGGTTCGCTCGTCATCTCCTATTTCTCCTGGAATTACGTCTTCTTGTTCCTGGGCATATACAGCACTTCCGTTTTCCTCATCCTCTTTTTCTACCTCCCCGAAACAGGCTCTAAAACCCGTTCACAGATTGCAGAAGCCTATAAAAGAGTATTGACCCACAAAGAGGCTCTCGGTTATATTCTCGCCCTCTCCTTTTCTTTTTCAGGGATGTTCATTTTTATTGAAAAATCGAGTTTTATCTATATGGAATATTTCCATGTCAGCAAACAGCTTTTCCCTTTCTTGTTCGGCGCTAACGTCCTTGTCATGATTGCGCTGACCCGTTTGAATATCAAAATGGTTCAAACCTATGAGCCCAAAACCATCTTATCTGCCGGGATGACGATCCAGCTGGCAGCGGGAACCGTGCTCTTACTCCTCTCCTTTTCACCCAATCTTCCGGCTGTCTTTTTTGCAATGACAATCTATGTCGGAATACTCGGAATCATTTTCGGAAACGGAATTGCCCTGGCGTTGGAATTCTTCAAAAATGACAGCGGCGTCGCCAATTCCGTCATAGGCGTGACCGAATTTACAATTGCCGGAACCATCGGATTTATCGCCTCTTCCATTCATACCGGAACCTTGATTCCGATATTTGCCATGATGGCGGCAACGCCGTTGCTTGCCCTGTTTTCATTACGGTTATTGCGTCCCTGACGATACCGTGCCTATGCGTATTTATATCGTTTTACTTTTCTCGGTTTTTCCGCTGCTCAGCGCCAATGATATCGCCCAATTACGACTCGATGATTATCGGGATTTTATGAATAAAATATCCTCAAAGCCTAAAATAGTGCAAATCGAACAAGTTAACGCCTATTTTAACCGTATTGTCAACGATTATGACACTCATATATGGGGACAAGAAGACTATTGGGCAACCCCTAAAGAATTTATCGTCAGAGGCGGCGGAGACTGCGAAGATTTCGTATTTGCCAAATATTTTACCCTCAAAGCATTAGGATTTGCTCCCTCTTCCATGATGATCTATATTGTCAAAGTACACAGCGAACGGGACTTTCATGCCGTACTGGGCGTACGTAACGATCGAAACGAGACTCTTATCCTCGACAATCTCAGTTGGAAGGTCCTTCCGATCCAAAAGAGAACGGATCTGCATATCCTCTACGACTTAAACGACCCTCGGCTCAGTAAGGCAACCGATCCGCTCACCCGTCATATCGTTGCCAGCTACCGAAATCTTCTCCAAAAAATCGATAACGGCCAATAATCTGTCGAGAGATTAAAGGGTCATCTGAATCAGACTCTCCGCCCACATCGATAGTTGGTCCTTGGAAAGGGCACTGCTAAAACGGTTCACCTCTTTGGCATTTTTAAAAGCGACTATCGTCGGAAGCATATTGACTCCGTACTGACGAGCCAAATCAGGATCGTTTTGGGTATTGATCTTGATAAAACGGACTTCAAGACCGAATGAAGCGGCCGCTTTTTCATAATCGGGAGCCATTTTCATACACGGTGCGCATTCCGGAGAGTAAAAATCGACCAAAACCGGAATATCATTTTCGAAAATATGCTGATTAAACCCTTGTACATCGCATTCGACCGGAACCGTATCCAAAAGGGAGTGACTGCACGCTTCGCATACGACATTTTCGCGGGTAACTTCATTTTTAACGTGATTGATATGGTTACAACGGACACATACGATCTTAAGCGATTCCATAATACAGGCTCCTAGATAAGTATTTTCGATATCCTTCCGTATGCAAATACCATGCTAACGATTCTGATACGCCGCACAGACATCTATAAGCGGGTGTTGCGAAACCTTTCAGTAAAATACCGAAAATCACTCCAAAGGATCATCATGGCATGGGCAATCGCACGGCATATTTTGGTAAGCACCGAAGCTGAATGCAACGAACTGAAAACACAAATCGAGAACGGAGCCTCTTTTGCCGAGATAGCGGCAGAGCATTCACAATGCCCTTCCGGACGAAAAGGGGGAGATTTGGGACGTTTCACTCCGGGTCAAATGGTACAAGAATTCGACACTGCCGTATTTAACGGTGATGTCGGTGTACTCTACGGTCCGATCAAAACCCAATTCGGCTTCCATCTCCTCGAAGTAACCGCACGCGGATAACGGCATCGATATCTCTGATAGAAATGTCGGAGATTCGTTTCTTTCAACCTGTACGCAATAACTTTTGTCGAAAATAAAACTAAAACAATCTATTTCTGTGATTTATTTGGCTAAAATATCTCAAAGACATCCTTCACATCAGGATGACGCGGTATGATAATACAAAATCAAAACTCTCTTCGATCCACTTATAGCAAGGGATACATACGGTGACAACGGATATTCGCTTCAGTAAACTTTTTAGCACTATATCGTTACAGCGCAAATTATTTTTATATATCGTTGTCGCACTCTCTTTAATTTTTATCGGCAGCGGAATCTTTATCTACAAACTCGTTAATGATACTTTTATCGAATCGGAAAAAAGACATATTGCCATCATCTCCGAATCGCTCTCCGCAAAAGTAGGAGTATGGTATTTTATCAACAATAAAGACGACCGCTTTCTGATGGACGACTTTTTAAACAAAATCCTGACGACGTACAAGCTTGAGTATATTGCGTTTAAAAACAATAAAGGTATTCTCGTATCACAAATCAAAGCTCCTTCCTTTTTGCCTAACGACCCCTACAACATTACCTATACGGCACCGGTTTACAGCCCTGATAACGGAGTATCCAATACCTTGCTCGGATCGATTGAAATTGCTTACGGTCACCATTTGCTGAAAAAACTCTCTTTGAAATATTATGCTATCGGGGTCCTTTTAATTTTTCTCCTTGCCCTTTATTTTTATCTCGAAATGCGCTTACTGAAAGAGCTTTTGACACCTCTGCGCAGAATCGCCAAAGAGATCAAAGGGTATCTTCCAGGCGATAAACTCTCTTTCAACTCGTTTAATACCCATATAGACGACGAGATATCCGAAATCATCAACGGATTTCTCCATATGCAACAAAACATCGACGACGCGATGAAAAAAAGGGCTATCGAAGAAGAAAAAACCAAGATCAAAGATGCGTTTTTGCTCAAGCAGGCCCGTTTTATCGAGATGGGAACGATGATCAATAATATCGCCCATCAATGGAAACAGCCTCTGAACGTCATAGAACTGTGCATCGCCGATTTAAGCATCAAAAGCATGATGGGACCGATCGATCCCGCCTATCAGCAAAAACTCTTCGACGATATGCATTTGCAAATCAGCTATATGTCCAAAACAATCGATATCTTTAAAAACTTTCTCAATGACGGACAAAGTACGAAAAAAATGGAAGTCTTTTCGATCAAAAGAGCCATCGAAGAGACCATGCATCTACTCGGAAGCACCCTGAGCAGCAAAAAAATATCCACGGCGTTCACGCTGGATGAAAAATCGTCCGTCTACGGTTCGATCAATGAAATGGAACAGGTCATTTTGATTATCATCAATAACGCCATCGAAGCCAAAAGTACCCGCATCACCGTCATGTGTATCGCCGGAAAAGAGGAAAATATCATTAAAATATCCGATAACGGAGGTGGATTTTCCCCCAACATCATCGACCATATGTTCGATGCGTATTTCACGACGAAACATCAGTCCCAAGGGACAGGTTTGGGACTCTTTATTGCGAAAATGATCATTGAAATGAAATTTAAAAGATCGGAAGAGCACACGTCTGAACTCCAGTCACATTCCTTTATC
>NZ_CALDDG010000049.1 GCF_937936435.1 uncultured Sulfuricurvum sp.
GTGCAGATATCAGCGTACATCGCATCGTCGACAATGACCTTGAGCAAATCGGGTTCGGGGAAATAGCGATAATCGGCCGCTTCTTCTTTGCCGCGCATAGAACGGGTTTCCTGTTTCACCTGATCGAACAAACGGGTCTCTTGGACGATCTCGCTCTCATACGTACCGTCTTCCCACGCCTCTTTCTGACGTGCGACTTCGAGTTCGATAGCACGCTGGATAAAGCGGAAGCTGTTGATGTTTTTGATCTCGACACGGGTATAGAGTTTCTCATCCCCCCTCGGGCGTATGGAGACGTTAACGTCGACACGAAACGATCCCTCTTGCATATTGGCATCCGAGATGTCGATGTAGCGAACGATCGAGTGGAGCTTTTTGAGATATAAAATCGCCTCTTCAGCAGAGCGCATATCAGGCTCGGAGACGATCTCAAGGAGCGGTGTCCCCGCACGGTTCAAGTCGACTTTGGAAATCGGACCATCGTGGATGTTTTTCCCCGCATCGGCTTCGAGATGGGCACGGTTGATACGGATTGTTTTATGGCTTCCGTCTTCAAAATCGATCACGAGATGACCGTGTTCGACGATCGGCGTGTAAAGCTGTGTGATTTGGTACGCGCTTGGGCTGTCGGGATAAAAATAGCTTTTACGGTCGAAAAAGCTGGTGCGGTTGATCGTCGCACCGACCGCCGTTCCGAACATCCCCGCTTTGCGAAGCGCCTCTTTGTTCAACACCGGCAACGCCCCCGGAAGCGCTAAACACGTCGGACAGGTATTCGTGTTTTGTTCGTGGTTAAAGCTGGTAGGACATGAACAAAAAAGTTTAGATTCTGTATTGAGTTGGACGTGAACTTCCAAACCGATAATGGTTTCAAACATGTGAAAAATCCCTTGGTTTATATAAAATAGCGGATGGAGGCGAACCCATAAACCCCGCACTCTTCGACCGCTTTGATCTGCTCCTCGGTCGTAATTCCGCCGAGCGCAAAAATAGGTATCTCTATTTTAGCCACTATTTCTTTTAAATCCTCTAAACCCTTGGGTTCTCCCTTGTTGGGAGAGGGGAAAATCGGGCTGTAGGTGATGGCATCGGCACCTAGTTTTTGTGCTTCAAATGCTTCTTCATGAGTGTGGGTACTGATAATAACATAAAGACCCGAGCGTTTCGCGGCAGCGATATCGTTTTGCTGTGATGATGTCAGATGAACTCCATCCGCATCTAAAGTACTGGCGAGACGATAATCGCCATGAAGCAACACGCGAGGAATTTTATATTCCCGCGAGATCGTTATAAACGTCTGTGCCAAAGTCGGATAATCGGAGGTTTGTTTGTCTCTGAATACGGCAAATTCAGGCAGGTTGTGCGAATAGACGACATCTAGCGCCGATTCAAGGTTATCGGGCGTAGTGCCGTAGTAGGAGGGGTCAGTGATTAAATAGCTTTTCACATGCTTTCTGTCATTGTTTCATTTTTAACACTATCTCTAATCTCTTCAAGCAATGCCGTTTGTTTGAGCATGATTTCATGACGGTCGCGATACATCGACATCGTTTCCAATACGAGAATAAGAAAGATCGCCAGAAAAAGAAAGATGAAAGTAAACATCAGTGCCGGAACGATACCGAGAAAAACGAAAGATTGGAAGGTTACCCATGCGCCGACGATAACGAAGGCCCATGAGACACCGCCAAGGAAGCTTAAAAGTGCGTCGTACGTACTCCGCTTCATTCGGCAGTCTTAGTGTTCGTCGTGAAGAAGAACCGCACCGCCGAGGTAAACGTAGGTGAGCATCATGAAAATAAACGCTTGCAAGAATGCCATAAACGTCAACAACGCAAACGGAATAATCGGAAGCAACCATGGAGCCAGCATCAACAATACCATCAAGAACATATCGTCCCCTTTGACGTTACCGAACAACCGGAAGCTAAGAGAAATGATACGAGAGATATGTGAGACGATTTCGATCGGGAACATCAACCATGCCAACCACCATACAGGACCCATAAAGTGTTTGAAATAACTGATAAGACCGTTGCGGCGGATACCTTCGAAGTTATAATAGACGAAAACGACCAATGCCAAAGCAAGGGTAAAATCCAAGAACGCACTCGGTGCTTCAAAACCCGGAATAACACCGATAACGTTGGCAACACCGACGAAAAGACCGATAGTCGCAACCAACGGAAGGTAACGGCGAGCTTCCGCTTTACCCATAACGTCCGCACCCATAGCGAGTACACCGCCGAGGTATGCTTCCATAACATTTTGTGTTCCCGTCGGAACCAATCGAAGATTCGATGTCGCCATTTTCGCGATCACAAGAACAACTGCCGCAGTCAACAGCATGTGCGTGAGGAAAATGAACGCGTGTTCGTGGCTAACAAGGCCAAAGAAGGTAAACAACTCACCCATAAGATGTGTTCCTTTGCATAGAAAATTAGTGGGATTTTACCTTTATTGAGATTAAATTCCTATAAACCCAGAATACACATCCCCCTCTTTACGCCTATTATATGATCATGGAGCCCTTTTTTTAAGCAATTAAACAGAGTGAACCTTGCATCGATTGTGTAAATTTTTAACAAAAAAGGAAAAATAAGAGGGAATTGCCCCGAAAGGGGCGAAGATGGGGAGAAATTATTTTGGGCCGAATGTCGTAACGATATATTCCGCCATTTTTTCATCCGAAATTTTACCTTCACGCTCTTCAACTTTTTTCAAGTTCTTTTGCATGATCGAATGAGCCGATTTGCTGTCGAAATCTTTGTTTCTGAAATCTTTCAGCTTGGCGACAAGTTCTTCTTGAGTCATATGATTTAGAGGCGGGCCGTAGATATTTCCTTTTTCCTGAGAGGCTTCACCGTGTTCGGCTGCTTCTTGGGCAGATACCCCAGGCTGTTCTTTCAGCTTCGGTACTCCGTTTGCCTTGATACCGTGACAGTTGGCACAACGGTTTTTATAAATCATGCTGGGCGTTTCCAATGGTTTCGCATTACAAAAACCTGACATCAACAAAGATGCAAGACCAATTACAAATAAACCACGTTTTTTCATCTACGGCTCCTTATCTTATCGATTATACTTAATCATAGCACCTTAGATTTAAAAGATTTCTTATGTTTTATAAACTCAAACGGTTCAATTCCGTTTTGGCTAACGCAATGTCGTTTTGGATTGCTTCTCTGAGGGCATCAAGGGATTCAAACTTCTGATTCTTACGTATAAATTTGACAAAGCAGACCGATGCGGCCGAACAGGCTCCGATCTCTTCTCCTAAAATATGACTCTCAATCGCATAGCTCCCGTCCGTCGTAACACGATGTCCTACGAAAACGACGGAAGGGTGTAGATGCTCTTCCCCTTTGATTCGGGTTAATGCGGCATAGACCCCTTCGTAGGGGAGCAAATACCCTTTGCATTCGAGATTGATCGTCGCGACCAAATCCCGTTTTCCGATCCCCTGCCCTTTGACCACCGAGCCTTTGATCCGGTAATTATGACCTAAAAAACGGTTTGCACCCGCAATGTCCCCGATCTGTATTTTCGCACGAATCTTATGGGAATGGACCGAATCACCGTCAATCGAAACCTGATCGATAACAGAGACTTCGCCATCAAAAAATTCCCCCAAGTCGCTATGGGAATAACGGCGATTTTTTCCGAAATGAAAATCGTATCCGACGACAATCTTTTTCAAAAGGGGAAAGCGCTTTTTCAGCAAATCGATAAATTCTTTCCCTTCTAAATGGCGGATATCGTCGAGCGAATAGTAGACAATCGGGTAGTGGGTATAGTGCTCGCGTTCGCTTCCGGGAGTCAGATTGGCATATCCGGTCTCGATCACGACGATGGCTCCGTTTTCTCCCAAAGCCTCAAAAAGCCTTTGATGCCCCATATGCATCCCGTCAAATCCGCCGATGGCGATAGCATCAACCTTTGATAAAGCCATAGCAAAACTCCTGGTTTCCTTCTTTGCCGCTGATATGAGCCACCTCTTTGGCAACCATTTTCCACCCCAACAACGCACAGGTATCTTCGAACCGTATCATCGCTTTTCCGATTGCTTTGTCGTCTTTGACCACCCCGTTTTTATCCCGTTTGACCTCGCGCCCTACCTGAAACTGCGGTTTAGATCGGAAGAGCACACGTCTGAACTCCAGTCACATTCCTTTATCTC
>NZ_CALDDG010000050.1 GCF_937936435.1 uncultured Sulfuricurvum sp.
GCTCAGCGGCGGACAAAAACAGATGGTTCTGCTCGCCCGCGCTCTGACACAGGAAGTCGATACCTTTATCATGGACGAACCGGTCTCGGGACTCGATTACGGCAACCAGATCCGTCTGCTCGAACTGATCAATCAATTGAAAACACAAGGATATACTTTCCTCAAAACGACTCATTATCCTGACCATGCGTTGATGGTCTCCGATCGCGTCGTCGTAATGAACGGGGGAAAAATCATCTCGGACGGAAAACCCGATGCCGTCATTACCGACGCAATGATCGATGAAGTCTACGGAATCAAGGCCGAAATCATCACTCATAAGCACCGTTCGTGGTGCATTCCCGATTTTCATTAAAGGATTCTCATGAAATTCGCGTATGCTTTTCTCATTTCAGTATTAGTTGTCATCTCAAGCGAAGCACGCATCATTACCGACGATTACGGCAGAAGTGTCACGATACCCGATAAAGTGACGAAGATCTATGCCGCATCGCCGCAGTTGACCATGAGTCTCGTCGCTTTCGATCCGGCGCTCGTAGCAGCTATCAATACACCGTTTAATGACATTCAAAAAAAATACGTCGGTATCGCCGCTTCCAAACCGGTAGCAGGAGGTTATTTCGGTCAGGGCAATACCCCTAACTTCGAAATACTGGCCGCTTCCAAACCGGATATCATCCTCATGTGGGGAAGAATGACGGGAGCGGACAACATTCTGGCTAAATTCTCGGCACTCGGTATCCCTGTTCTGATGATACGCAACGATTCGATCAACGATCTCGTCTCCCAGTTTAAGCTCTACGGCGAGCTGAGCGGCAATCACAAACGTGCCAAGGCACTGATCGACTATACGCAAGAGACGCTCAGCCTTATCCGTTCACTCCAAAAGCCTCTGGAAAAACGCAAAGAGGTGCGCTACTACTTTGCCGAAAGTTTGGATGGCTTATCCAGCGAATGCGACGGATCGTTCCATCTCGAACCGTTCAACTATTCGGGAGCTAAAAATGCTCTCAATTGCCGTATGACCTCCAACTACGGGATGGAAAAGATATCATTGGAAAACATTATGCTCGCTGACCCCGACGTTATCGTCGCGATGGAAAAAGAGTTTGCCGATTCGCTTCGTACAAACGGCAAATGGCAATCGCTGCGTGCAGTCAAATCGGGACGAATTCTCACCGTTCCGAGCGAACCGTTCAACTATATTTCCCGCCCCCCTTCATTTATGCGACTGAT